>DATNQJ010000452.1:0-2368 GCA_036704085.1 Stenomitos sp. | reverse complement strand
GCAATGGCCGGCTAGAGCGGGCCATCACGCCCGACCTGTTGCAACTACTGCACGAGTCGGGCTTGCGCATGGTGCTCTGGGGCTTCGAGTCGGGCTCGGATCGCATCCTCGATCTCATCAAGAAGGGCATCGACCCCGAGCGCCGCTACGACATCCTGCAGGCGTCCAACGACGCGGGCATCTGGAACTTCGCCTACATCTTCTTCGGCTTCCCCTCGGAGACCCGCGAGGAGGCCATGTCGACCATCGAGGCCATCTGCCGGAACACCAACATCATCCACTCCTACGGGCGCTCCGTGTTCACCCTGGGCAAGCAGAGCCCGCTCTTCCTGGAGGCGGCGGCGCATGGGATCGTGGACGTCATGGAGGATCTCGAGGAGCTCTCCACCAACCTCCACTACCGGACGACGCTCGGGATGGACAATGCCGAGCTCAACCAGGTGCTCAAGCTCTGCACCCAGCAGTGCAGCGAGGCCTATGGCTACGGTCTGTGGTTCTTCCTGCGCTACCGCGAGAACATCCACCTCTACGTGGCCAAGTACGGCCTCGAGCACGTCAAGAACTACAAGATGGAGCGCTACATCATCCCCAAGACCTGCGAAGAGGTCTTCTAGCCCTCCTGTGGTGGGCGTTTCGGGTGCCGCTCTTACTCCCGCTGGTAGCGGGGGGCGCTCAGGACGGCGTTCTCCTCGGACTCGAGCTCCTGGGCGATCGCCATGGCGGCCACGGTCCCGTCGCTGACGGCGGTGGTGATCTGCCGGTAGCGCTTGGACGCGACGTCGCCGATGGCGAACCAGTCGGGACGGCTGGTGTGTTGGCCCTGGGTGGTCTGGATGTAGCCAAAGCCATCGAGGGCGAACTCGTCCTCGAACAGCTCGAGATTGGGCTGCATGCCGGCGAAGATGAACACGCCGTGGCATGCGAGGTCCTTCAGCTCGCCGGTCTCGAGGTTCTGGACCTTCACCCGGCCGACCGTGTCACCCACCCGGACGAACTCGCGCGGCTCGTGCTCGAACAGGACCTCGACCTTGTCGATAGACAGCAGGCGCTCTTGGGCCTGCTTGTTGGCCTGGAAGTGGGAGAGCTGGTGGATGACGGTGATCCGGGAGGCGAACTTTGCGATGAAGAGCGCCTCTTCGACGGCCGAGTTGCCGCCTCCCACCACCACCACGTGCTTGTCCTGGTAGTACTTGGCGTCGCAGGTCGCGCAGTAGGAGATGCCGCGGCCCCGGTACTCGCGCTCGCCCGGTACGTTGAGGGGGCGCGGAGACGAGCCCGTGGCGAGGATGACCTTGCGCGCCCGGATGGTCTCGAGCCCGTCGAGGGTGACGGAGCGGCCTGTCACGTCCACGTCGGTGACCTCCACCGCCAGGCGGAACTCCGCCCCGGCGGCCTTCGCCTGCTCGGTCATGTGATGCGCGAGCATGTAGCCGGGCTGGGGCTCCACGAAGCCCGGGAAATTGGACACCTGGTGCGTCAAGGCGACGTTGCCGCCCGCCAGCGCCCGGTCGACCACGATCGTCTTGAAGCGCGCCTGGGCGAGGTATAGGGCGGCGGTCAGTCCGGCCGGCCCTGCTCCCAGGATCAACACGTCGCACTCCGTCCGGGAGGGCCTCTGGCTCGCATGCACCTGGGCCGAGCGCTCGGTGCTCAAGAGCGCGTCGAGGTTGCGCACCAGCTCCGCGCGCTTGATGCCGCCAGCCAGGGTCTCGCCCACCCGAACGCCCTCCTGGTAGAAGAGGACCGTCGGAGAGGAGCTAACGCCCAGCTCGAGCGCTAGCTCGCGGTTTTCCTGGCGAAAGATCTTCACGAAGCGGATGTCGTCACCATACAGCTCGGCAAGCGCGTCGTACTTGCTCGCTAGGGCCTCGCAAGGGGGGCATTCGGTGGAGTAGAAGTCGACGACCACCGGGACGTCGGCATGGAGGACCTGGTCCTCGAACTGGCTAGCGTTCAGGTACTGGATCTTGGTGCTCATGGGAGAGTCCCTCCGAAAAGTAGAGTGCGGTTCCCAGAACGAGCAGCTCCTTGATCGGCCGACAGTCGGGTGAGGCGACGCTGCCGGTCTTGTTCTTGGACACCGAGCCGCAGCCTCCGCCGCATGCGAGCTGCTGGTTGCAGCCTCGGCAAGCCTCCATGGAGAGCACGTCGCGGTCCTCCCACGGGGCGATGGCCTCCTCGTCGAGGCGCACCGCCGGGTAGAAGGTCCCGAGCTCCTCACCGGGCTTTCCAACGGTGGCGGTGCAGGAGTAGATCTGCCCGGTGTAGTCGAAGGCCCATTCGGTCTTGCAGGCGGGGCACGAGTCGAACAGCGGCTCGGGCACCTCCCCCGTATCGAAGAGGAAGCGCGCGATGCTGTAGCTGGGGC
>DATNQJ010000451.1:0-3899 GCA_036704085.1 Stenomitos sp. | reverse complement strand
CCCATGGCATCCAATTCCGGCAAGAAACCGTCTCAACGCGAACTCAAAAAGGAGGAGTCCCGCACGGCAATCGCCCGGGCGGCCGTTCGCCTGTTCGAGGAGAAGGGGTTCGACGCCACCACCATGGACGAGATCGCCCAGGCGGCCGGCGTCAGCCGCCCGACGGTCTTCAACTACTTCGCCCACAAGGAGGACATCCTGCTGGTCCTCGGCGTCATGATGGGCGAGCGGATCGCCAGCCGGATCATGGCCCTCGACGGGGAGGCCAACTCGGTCGATCCCATCGCGACGCTGCGGCAGGTGGTGATCACCATGGGGACGTCCTTCGCGGAGTACCCGGAGACGTCGCGCGCCTTCCACGCCCTGCGCGTTCAGGCCATGCGGTCGCGCTCCAAGGACCATCCGCCGATGCGGGGCCTGCCGGGCGACAACGAGTTCGCCCAGGCGACGCGGTTCATGGCGGCGCTCGTGGAGCGGGCCCAGCGCCAGGAGATCCTGCGGGCGGACTTCAAGGCCAATGAGCTGCTCGCCCACGTTCTGATCGGGCTGTTCGCCTCGGTCATGGGGGTCTGGACCTACCGAGGCGGAGCGCCGTCCGAGCTGCCGGACATGCTCGAACGCCATTTCGACATCACCCTAAACGGAATCCGCGCCTGAAGTTCAGGCGCGGATTCGACGTTCTGTCCGGTGTCTAGTCCACCATCGCCGGGGCGACGGGAGCCTCGTGCGGGGGGTGGGTCGGCTTGCGCCGGAACACCTTGCGCATGAAGAACTCCTTGAGATCGTCCATCAGCGTGTAGGCCACCGGGACCACCACGAGGGTGAGGCCCGTCGAGGTCATGAGGCCGCCGATGACGACCACCGCCATCGGCGAGCGGAACTCGGCGCCCGCGCCGATGCCGAGGGCCATCGGCAGCATGCCGAGGACCATGGCCGCGGTGGTCATGAGGATCGGGCGCATCCGGACCTGCGCCCCGCGCAGGACCGCCTCGGTCCGGGAGTAGCCGCGATCGCGCATCGTCAGCACGAAGTCGACGATCAGGATCGCGTTCTTGGTGACGATCCCCATCAGCATGATGATGCCGATGAGCGACATCATGCCGAGCTCCTTGCCGAAGATCAGCAGGCCAAGCATGGCCCCGATGATGGCCAGGGGCAGCGAGAACATGATGGTCAGGGGGTGCAGGAACGAGCTGAACTGCAACGCCAGGATGAAGAAGATGAGCAGCACGCCCATCATCATCGCCTGTCCGAAGCCCGAGAAGGAATCCCGCTGCTGCTCGGCCTGGCCCGACATGTCGATGGTGACGCTCGGGGGCAACGCCAGCTTGGGCAGGAGCTTCTTCTCGACGTAATCGGTGGCCGTTCCGACGCTCACCCCGGGGAGGAGGTTGGAGGTCACCTGCACCAGACGCTGGCGATCCTTGCGCTCGATCTGCGCGAAGCCGCCGCCCGGCTGCACCGCGGCCACCGCCCCCAGGGGGACCGAGCCGCGCTGACCCTGGATGGTCAGGCTGCTGAGGGTGTTCACGTCCTTGCGATAGGCCGGGTCGAGGCGCACCCAGACGTCGACCTCGTCCGGGCCGGCCGACATGGTGTTCGGCGTGTCCCCGGTCGTGGCCAGGCGCAGGGTGTTGGCGAGCGCCATGGCCTGGATGCCGTTCTGGGCCATGCGGGCCCGGTCTGGCAGGATGCGCAGCTCGCTGCGCTCCTCGCCGAGGCTCGTCTCCACGTCGGCGAACATGGCGTTCTCATGCATCAGCGTGGCGAGCTTGTCGGAGTAGAGCCGCAGCTCGTCGAGGTTGTCGCCCTGCAGGAGGATCTGGACCGGCTTGTTGCCGGCGCCGGCCACCATGCTGAGCTCGTCGGCCATGACCTTGGCACCGGTCATGTGGGCGAACATCTCGCGGGCGTCCTTGGCGATCTCCTTGTCCGATTTCTTGCGCTTGGACTTGTCGACCAGCATGACCTCGACCGAGGCCTGGTCGACCGAGCCCTGCGAGCCGATCATGACGAACGCGTGATCGACGCCGGGGAGGTTCTTGACCTGGCGGGCCACCTCGTCGGCGACCCGGGCGGTCTCGGCGATGACCGTGCCCGTGGGCAGCTTGACGCGGAGCAGGAACTCGCCCCGGTCCGCGCTGGTCATGAAGCCCTTCTGGATGAAGGGCGTGAGGCCCATGCCGGCCACGAACGCGACGGTCGCCGCCGCGACCACGACCCAGCGGTGCTTGAGGCACCAGCCGAGCAGCCGGGGATAGCGGCCGGAGAGATCCCCGTCCTCTTCCTCGGGCTTGTGGCCGACCTTCGGCTTGACCCGAAGCAGGTAGGCCGAGAGCATCGGCGTGAGCGTACGGGCGATGAGCAGCGAGAAGAGGACCGCGAAGGTGACGGTCAGACCGAAGGAGCGGAAGAACTTGCCGATGTAGCCACTCATGAACGACATGGGCAGGAAGACGCCCACGATGGTCATGGTCGTCGCCGTCACCGCCAGCTGGATCTCGCCGGTGGCGTTGATGGCGGCCTTGAGCGGGTTCTCACCCTTCTCCATGTGCCGGTAGATGTTTTCCAGATCCACGACGGCGTCGTCCACCAGGATGCCGACCACCAGCGACAGGGCCATCATGGTGATGTTGTTGAAGGTGAAGCCCGAGAGCTGCATGGGCACGAAGGCCATGAGGATCGACAGCGGGATGGCCAGGCCGCTGATGATCATCGCCATGAAGTTCCGGAGGAAGACGAACAGCACCAGGACGGCCAGGATGGCGCCGATGGTGAGGTGCTCCCAGACGGCCTCGTTGGACTGCTCCACGAAGTGGCTGGTGTCCGAGGCCTTGGTGATCGCCATGCCGGCCGGGAAGGTCTTCTGAAGCTCGGCGATCTTCTTGTCGACCGCATGGACGACATCGACCGAGTTGGCGTCGGTCTGCTTCATCACCGAGAAGAAGACGGCCGGTTGTCCGTCGATGGAGGAGTAGGTCGCGCGATCCTTCACCGTGTCCCGCACGGTGCCGAGGTCGTTGAGCTGGACCTGGGCGCCGCCCGGGGTCGTGACGTAGAGATGGCTCAGGTCCTCGACGTTCGCGAACTTGCCCATGGTGCGCAGGGACAGCTCACGGGGAGCCGCCTCCACCTTGCCGCCGGGCAGGTTGTAGTTCTCGGTCTGGATCGCCTGGAAGACTCCGGGCAGGCTCAGGTTGTAGGCCTGCAGCCGCTCGGGGTTCAGGGCCACCTCGAAGGTGCGTTCGGCGTTCCCCAGGAGCTGGATCTGCGCCACGCCGGACACCTGCTCCAGCTTGGGCTTGATCTTGTCCGTCATGTACGTGGAGAGGGCCACGTCGGTCATGTGGCCCGTGATCGTGTAGTTGACGATCGGGGCGTTGCTGGAGCTCCACGTGAGGTACGCGGGCGGCCGGGCATCCTTGGGGAGCTTGTAGGAGATCGCCGAGACCTTGTCGCGGACGTCACTGGCGGCGTCCTTGCTCTTCACCTCGAGCTGGAACTCGCAGACGACCGTCGAGATGCCGTCCTTGGAGGTCGAGCGCATGTTCTTGAGGCCGTTGATCCCCGCCAGGGCGTCCTCGATGGGCTTGGTGACGAGGGTCTCGACCTCGGCCGGGGCCGCGCCGGGATAGACCGTGTTCACGATGACCACGGGGAACTCGATGTTCGGGAAGAGCTCCAGGGGCATCTTCATGAACGAGCGGATCCCCAGCAGCGTGAGAATCAGGACCATGATGATGGTCGTGACCGGGTTCTTGATGAAGAAGGTCGAGAAGTTGAAGCTTTCCTTCTTCTCGCCCGGCTGCTCGAAGCCGCTGTGCTCGTGGCTCACTTGGCACCTCCGGAGACGGCGACGGGATCGCCGTTCTTGACGAAGGAAGCGCCCTCCGAGATGA
>DATNQJ010000450.1:0-2342 GCA_036704085.1 Stenomitos sp. | reverse complement strand
CCGCGCCCTCCGGCCCCACGATGGTCGTCCCCACGATCTCGCCGGTGCGGGGATCGGCGAGCATCTTCACGAACCCGTCCGTCTCGTCCAGGATCTCGGCCTTGCCGTGATCGGCGAAACGGTACCGCCCGACCAGGACCTCGCGCCCCAGCTGCCGGGCCTCCAGCTCCGAGAGGCCGACCCGGGCGATGTTGGGCTGGGTGAAGGCCGCCGAGATGAACAGGTGCTCAGCCGCGGGCGTCGGCGCGCAGCCCATCAGGGCGTTGCGGGCGGCGAGCTCGCCGTCGGCGATCGCTACGTGCACCAGGTACGACCCGCCCGTCACGTCGCCCGCGGCGAAGATGTGGGGGTTGGTCGTGCGCAGGCAGCGATCGAGCACCATGCGGCGGCCCTGCATCTGCACGCCGGCCTTCTCCAGGTCGAGGCCCTTGATGTTCGGCTCGCGCCCGGTGGCCACCAGGAGCTCCTCGGCCTCGACCGTCATCGGCTCGCCGTTGGGCAGCAGGAAGCGCAGGGCCTTGCGATCGCCCCGGACCTCGACCGTCTGGGGCTTGATGCCCGTGTAGATCGCGATCCCTTCGGCCTCGAGGCGCTTGGTGATGACCTCGGAGACGTCCGGGTCCTCGCGGGCGACGAGGCGAGGCGCCGCCTCGAGGATCGTCACCCGGGTCCCGATGCGGGCGTAGAACTGCCCGAGCTCCAGGGCGATGATGCCGCCCCCGATGATGAGCAGGGATTTCGGCTGGTGTTCGAGGGCGAGGACCTGATCGCTCAGGAGGAAGCCTGCCTCCTGGAGGCCCGGGATGGGCGGGATCATGGGCGTCGAGCCGAGCGCCAGGATGAACTTGGGGGCCGTGAGGGTGCGATCGCCCACCTGGACGGTGGTCGGGTCGAGGAAGCGTGCTGCGCCCATGAGGAGCTCGGTGTTCGGCAGCGACTCGATGCTCTCGGCGCGGTAATCCGCGAAGCCCTGGATGAGCCGGTCCTTGCGCGCCATGAGGGCCGCGAAGTCCGCCCGGCCCGAGCCGCCTTCGATGCCGAACTCGCGGGCCTTCTGGACCAGGTGCGCCACGTTCGAGGACTGGATGAGCGCCTTGGAGGGCATGCAGCCCGCCAGGATGCAAAGGCCGCCGAGCGGTCCCTTGTCGACGAGGGCCACCTTCGCCCCGAGGTCGGTGGCTGCCACCTTCGCGGCGGCGAAGCCGGCGCTCCCCGTTCCGATCACGACCAGGTCGAACCGTTCCATGGCTCAGGCCTCCTTTCCAGCGTCCGGGAGGCCCCGTCCGCATCCGTCACGAATCGTAACATTCTGCGCGGAGCGTGTCGTGACTTGCTCGAGACCTGGAACCGGGCCCGAAGGCCTACTCGCCCGTCGGTTCGCCGATGCGGAGGACGACGTCGGCGCCGAGGAACTCCTTGCCGTCCGGATACCCATGCAGGCAGGTCACGCGGATCTGGTCGGCGGGGATGTCGATGAGCTCCTTGGTGTCCACGTTGTAGAAGTGGTAGTGCGCGTGCGCGTTGGCGTCGAAGATGGACTTGCCCGGCTCGACGACGACCTCGCCGATGAGCCCGTGCTCCCGGAGGAGGTTGAGCGTGTTGTAGATCGTGGCGCGCGACACCTTCGAGAACTCCTCGTTGAGGAGCTCGAACAGCTCGTCGGCCGTCAGGTGGCAGCCGTTGCGCAAGTGAAACAGCACCTCGACCCGCTGCGCGGTGGGCTGGATGCCTTTGCGGCGCAATTCCTGCTCGATTTGGTGCTTGTCGATTCCGGCGTGTGTCATGAGTCTTAGCTTAGATTACTTCTAAAGGCTGTCAATCCCCTCGGCAGAGGCCGAGTCGGACGAGGCGTCCTGGACCGCCTGGAGGGCCGTCCGGATCTCCTTGAGGCCGCTCTTCAATCCCTCTTTGAGGTTGCCGAAGAGGGAGCCCAGGCGCTCCTTCTCCTTGTCCAGGTCGAGGCTGAAGCTGAGAACGTTTCCCGCGGGCCGGGTCTCGTCCTTGCCTTCCAGATCGACCTCGATCCGAACGAAGGCGTCGAGGGTGGCCTCCTGCTGGCAGAGGCCCAGGTAGACCTGCTCGGGCGAGGCCGAGCCCCGGGCGATCAGCAGCTCCCCCAAAGGCAAGGGCTGATCGATCTGCTCGACGAGCGCTTCGAGAAGCTGCTGGCGGCTGATGACGCCACGCTTGACGAGGATCTCGCCGAGCCGCACCTGGCCGCCGTTGCGGAGCTGGTCCTTGACCTGCTGGTGGTGCAGCGCCCGGTCGATGGCCTTGCGCGGGGTGCCGAGCTCCGCGAGGATCTCGCCGAGGGGCCGGGAGGCCACCCTGGCAAGCCCCAG
>DATNQJ010000449.1:0-3623 GCA_036704085.1 Stenomitos sp. | reverse complement strand
GAAGGTGCCGAAGCCGATCAGGGTGACCTTGTCGCCCTTGGCCAGCGCGTTGGTGATCGCCTTGAGGGTGGAGTTCAGGGCCTGCTCGGCCGCGCCCTTGGCCAGGTTGGCATCCTTGGCGATCGCGTTGACGAGTTCTTCTTTGTTCATGAGGTTCTCCATAGACGGGTAAAGGGTTCGCAAGTTTGTTCTAGCACCGGACACCCTACCAAAATGTGACCGATGCACCAATCCCCAGGTTAGCGGGTCGGAACCACCCCAACCTCCGCGAAGTATTCGGGATGGTCGATGTAGGGGTTCCGGTTGCCCTGGGCCTGGAAGACCGCGTCGTTGCGAGCCCGCTCCTTGTCGTCCACCGGGTCCTGCGCATGCCACTTCAAGAGGACAGGCAGCTCCACGGTGAAGTTATCGAGAGACGGTTTCGACGACTGGTTGATAGCATAGCAGGTATAGAAGTAAAGGAGGGCTCGCGCCACATTCCCCTTCTCGCTGTTGCGGGGCTCCCAGACCGTCACGCCCTGGGTATTGGTGCCCAGGCGGCTCGTCTCACCCGTGCCGCCCTGGTCGGGAGCCGTCCACTGGACGTTGGCGACCTCACCGAAGGGGAAGCTGCTGCGCTTGCTGTTCACATCGGCATCAGCGGGGAAGAGGTGGTGCAGGTCGGCCTTGGCGACCCCTTCGGCCCCCTTGCTCTGCGGCCAGGTGTGCTCGGCGTTCATGTGGGCCCGATCCATCGCCGTGCGACGGTCGGTAATGGCTTCACCAATCTTGCCCGAGTAGACGCCGATCACCGCGTCGTCGTTGTCCAGGTCGTCCACCTGACCGAACATCACGTCCCGGGCATGGTCGTAGCCCAGGTCCGTGTGCTTGACGACGATGGCGTTGAGGGCGGAAAGCAGCGCCTGGCCCTGCAGGCCCTCGGCCTGGGCATAATAGCCGGCGGGGATGGCCTTGGCGACCACGCGCGCGGGGGTCCGCGGCCGGACCGACACGGCGTTCGGGGCCATGCACCCCGCGATCAGGCTCGAAAGGACGAACACACTCAGAAGGGTACGCTTGAACACTTGGTCTCTCCTCGTCATTGAGGGCGCGATTGCCTTAACCTAACCATAACACAAGCTCGAAAGCCAGGTTAAGTGGTGAGCGGCCCGTTCGTGGCGCAAGACGGTCGATCGGGCGCTTGAAAACTTTTTATCGTACAGACAATCGTTTACAGGTCATTAACCTACCCCGCCCCCCCTTCCCCCGCAAACGGCGCCCCGACGCCCTTTCGGGCCTTAACCCCGGCATGCCCGGCGCGCGGAACAATTCGCGGCCTGCCTCGTCTAGGTACTAAGAGCGCCTAACGAAACTGTTCCTTCCAGCCGCCGTCAGGCGGCCACAGGCGACACATGCCTGGTTTTGTTAGGTGCTCTTTAGGCTTGCAAAAGGAGTGGTGCCATGAAACGTCTGTTTCCCCTGCTGTTCGCCCTCGCCCTGCCCATGACGGTCAGCGGCTGTGACGCCTTGGGCTTTCTCGCCGAACGGCAGGCGATCGCGCGCGCCCAGTTCGACTTCGCCCGGGCCGAGCTCGCAGGGGCGGACGTGCCGTTCCTCACCCCGGACTCCGGGGCCGACCTGCGCATCGTCCTCAAGGTCACCAACCCGAATCCCCTCACCGCTCGCCTGGACAAGCTCGACTACGACGTCTTCCTCGAAGGGACGAAGGTCGGCACCGGGACCATGGCCCAGGACTTCGCCGTCGACGCCAACACCAGCAAGGAGCTGACCCTGCCCGTGCACGTGCCCTACCAGGGCCTGCCCGAGGCGGCTCTCAAGGCAATCCAGGCCAGACAAGCCGCCCTGCGCGTGGCGGGCACCAGCCACCTCTCGACTCCGCTCGGCACCCTCTCGTACCCGATCGAGGTCAGCCGCACGGCGACCTTCTAGGCCGCACCAGTGCTCGGTTCTTCACTGATTATTTATATTTCTTTCGAAAAAGTAACCTTGGAGCCCCCATCGCTCAAATGCAGGCGATTAAGGGATCTCCGGGGGCCCCGATCCGCGCGCGGGGGCGATTCCGTTACAATCCCTGACAAAGCGATCTAGCCAGCGGGTATGATCCCGTAGGATGCTAGGCATCCAATCGGTTTCCGGGATTTGGCGGAAGGGTGCCCATGACGGAAAAGTCTGCCGGATCATGCCCGCGCTGCGAGCTACCCCCCAAGCGAGTCGAAGGCGCGGGAGGCCTGTACCTCTGGTTTCCACTGGATCACATCTTCCAGAAGGCCCAGAGCTTTCTCCAGCAGGCCGGTCATGAACACGAGTTGCTGGTCGCCGAGCAGTGCATGCTCCTGCGCCTGGTCGAGGGCGAGCTGAGCAAAGCCATGGCGGGCCTCGGCGGTCTGCTGACCCTCGAGGAGCAGCGCGACACCCAGGCCCTCTTCATGCGCGGCCACGCTCAGCCGATGCTCGCCGACTTCGGTCGCGTCACCTCGCTGTTCCAGTTCATCACCATGGTCCGCTCCGGCTGGCTCATCGACCTCATCGGGGAAGAGCGCCTGACGACCCACTTCCAGCCCATCGTGAGCGCCGCCGACACCGCGCGCATCTACGCCCACGAGGCCCTGATGCGGGGGATCGAGCCCGATGGCAGCCTGGTCTATCCGCCCAAGATCCTGAACCTGGCCCGGGATGCCGGCATGCTGTTCCAGCTGGATCTGCTCGCGCGCCTCACGGCGGTTCGCCAGGCCCACCGGCACGGCATCCCGCAGCGGGTCTTCATCAACTTCAACCCGGCGGCGATCTACGACCCGACCCACTGCCTGCGCTCGACCATCCAGGCGGTCGACGAGGCCGGCATCCCGCGCGAGAACATCGTCTTCGAGATCGTCGAGTCGGACCACACCCAGGACCTCAACCACCTCAAGGCCATCATCGCCTACTACCGCGAGCAGGGCTTCCAGGTGGCGCTGGACGATCTGGGGGCGGGCTACTCGTCCCTGAACCTCCTGCACCAGCTCCGCCCGGACTTCGTGAAGCTCGACATGGAGCTGGTGCGCAACGTCCACCTGGACCCCTACAAGGGCCTCATCACCCGGAAGATCCTGGAGATCGCCCAGCACCTGGGCATCCAGACGGTGGCCGAGGGCGTCGAGTACGTCGAGGAGCTGGAGTGGTTGCGCGAGCACGGCGCCGACTTCGTGCAGGGCTACCTGGTCGCCAAGCCGACGACGCCTCCGGTCCTCCAGACGCCCTCCTTCGGCCTGCGCACCGGGGATCCCGTCTAGCCGCCGAAGAGGCGTCTTGGCACGCACACCGGGCGCTTGACCATTCGCCGAATCCTTCGGATACTGGTTCTTCTCGCCCCCCTGTGATCTTGGAGCCACGATGCCTCAACACCCGATCGGTCCGCTGCCCACCGTGCGCTACCTGCTTGGCATGGAGCGCCCGCACACCCACCTGTTCCAGGTGGAGGTCCACGTCCCGGCATGGCCGGGCGAGCACGTCGATCTGGCCCTGCCGGCCTGGACGCCCGGCGCCTACAAGATCGTCGACAACGCCCGCAACGTGCGCGGCCTGGTGGCCCACCGCGAGGACGGTACCCGGCTCACGGTGGACCGGGTCGACCTTCACACCTGGCG
>DATNQJ010000448.1:0-2916 GCA_036704085.1 Stenomitos sp. | reverse complement strand
GATCGCGCTCCAGCCCTCGATGCAGACCAGGCGGTTGATGCTTGTTACCTTGGGAAAGGCCGTCTTGAAGGCCTCCAGGCCGAAGACCTCCGGGTGCTGGACGAGGCCCCCGAGGCGAAGGGTCCAGCCCTCGAGGCGCCGGGCGTAGTCAGCCGGCAAGCTCAGGTTACGGACCGGGACGGTGGGGGAAATCGCGCTCGGCGGGTACTCCCGCACCAGCGAGCGGGACGCGGGGGCCGCCCGGGCTTCATCGCCCAGCAGGTGGGCCCAGCGGGGCAGCTGCCGATCGAGGAGGGACTCGGCAGCCATCCAGGCCGCCATTGGGGCGAGGGACATGAAGGCACGCCGCGTGATCGTCATGGCCGTCTCCTTCCGTCGTCCAGCATACGGGGACCACGAAAGGACATGAGCGCCATTTCGGACGGAATTTCATGACCGCCCCCACGCGACCGCCCTTGTCGCCTGGTCAGCGGGAGACGGCTCGGCTACCGGCGAAGCGAGCGCTCGAGAAGGCTCATGAGCTGCTGGACGTCGAGGGCTTTCTTCATGTAGAAGGTGTGGCGATCGTCGACTAAGTCCGAGACGTCCTCGCCCTGCTCGGCCGTGATGAACAGGATGGGTAGCTCCTGGGAGGCCGGATCGGCGCGCAGGGCGTCGTGAATCTCCCGCCCGCTCATCTGGGGCAGGACCACGTCGAGAATGACGGCGTCCGGACGGCTCGACTGGGCGAGCTCGAGGCCGCGGCGGCCGTTGTCCGCCGTCAGGACCGCATAGCCCTGCTCGGCGAGCACTTCTTCGAAGTACTCGAGGGCGTCCGGATGATCTTCTACGATCAGGATGGTCTTGGTCATGTCGTTCCTCCCCACCCCGCCATGCTACCGGGGACGCGCCAAACGGGCAAGTGGTTCGTCCGGAATAACCAACTGGCCAGCATTTGCGTTGCGCAGGTTGTCATGAACGAAGGCTTCAAGCTGACGGAGGCGATCGGCTAGCGAGTCCAGATCCTTGGTTAGCAGCTCCGGGGGCATGGTCTCGGCGCAAAGGCGCACGGTCTCGAGTCGCTCGCGCGTCTCATCGAGCAGGGCCCGGAGCTGCGTGGTGACGGTCCAGGTCAGGCGGTACTGGAGGTCCCGCTGGGCCTGAGCCTGCATACGCGCGCTCTCGGCCGCCGAGGCCTGCTCGGCCAGGTGAGCATTCTGGAGGACCACCGCACCGAAGCGCAGCAGGCGTGCCAACCGGAGCCGGTTCCGCACGTTCCCGTAGCAACGCACCTCGCCGATCGGCCGATCCTGCACTTCGAGCGAGAAGCGTTCCGATGGCTCCCCCTGCGGCATGGGAGTGAGCAGTTCGGCTCCGAGGTGCACGGAGGCGGCCCGAGCGCCGGTAAGGTGGCAGACATGGGCGCCCAGGACCATGGCAACGCCCTGGGCGCTCGTTTGAACGGCAAGCTCGTTCCGCAGGGTCTCCATGTACCGCGTGTACGCCCTGAACCTGATCCTTCCGAGCCCATGGAGGGCTTTTGGGGCCCACAAGGCCATGCCGATGCCGACGGCGACCAGCAGCAGCCGCCCCATGCCGGCTCCGACCCCGCCGTCCAGGACGCCGTGGAGAAAGTAGAGGGTGATGGCGAGGAGGGGCAACGCGGCCAGCCATGGCATCCGCTCGTTCATCATTCGTACAGCCTACGCCAAGCCTTACCGTGGTACAAGAGATCCGAAAGGAGTCCGCATGGTCAGCGCCCCGAGCTCGCACCCGATCCTCGATGCGGCCGTCTTTGCGGCCATCAGCCTGCTTGGCCGGCCGATCATCCTGTGGGCGTCCGATACCCTGCAACAACGCTTCTTTCCAGAGCATTTCGTTCGACGACAGGCCATGCGCCTGCTCGATGCCATGCTCTGCCGGCACGAAGGCCTGCCCGGCGACGAGCTGATCCTGATGCGGGTCCTGGTGATCGCGCTGGCGCTGGACCGCGCAGGGCTTTACGGGCGTGAACCCGGAAGTCAGTGGTTAAGCTGGATCGAGGGCACCCACCCACCCCCGTGCGACGCGCTCTCGATCGAAAGCGTGGAGAACGGCACGGCGCTGATCGAGGGGTATGCCACCGGGCTGGTCCTCACCGGACGCACGCAGATCACCGGCTACCTGGTATTGGGTGGACGTACCGGCGGATTTGGAAAGGCCGAGTTGCGTCTCCTCCGGCAGACGTGCGAGCAGCTGGCGCTGGCCCTCGAAAATCAGTGGCTCGGGCGTACGGTCATCGACGAGCAACTATCCACGAGCCGGGCGGACGAGGATCGAGTCGTGCAGGAGCGGGTCAACGCGGTGGTCTCGCATCAGCTCAAGACCCCGCTGCTGCTCAGCCAGAGCATGCTCGCCGACGCGCGCCATGCCCTCTCCGACCGCTCCCGGGTGGCCAAGCGGCTGGACAAGATCGCCACCGCGCTGGCGCGCTTCGAGCGCAACGTGATCCAGAACCTCGACCGGCACCGGATCTCCCTGGGGCGCTACGAGCTGGAGGTCGTCCCGACGCCGCTCGTGCCCTTGATCGGGCGTTGCCTGGACGAAGTGCGCTACGTCCTCGGCAAGCGCGGCGCGAGCGCCCTCCTGGAAGTGCCCTCCGACGCCCTGGTCCTGGCGGATGCCGCCCGCCTGGAGATCATCTTCGACAACCTGATCGGCAATGCCCTGAAGGTGATTCCAGCCGGAGGAAGGCTGGCCATCCGATCGGAGCGGGTGGACGATCGCCTCCGGATCGACGTCTCGGACGACGGACCGGGCATTCCCCCGGCGCGCCTGGAAAAGCTGTTCAGCGTCCAGGCCCCGAATCCCGAGGATCCGACCTCGACGGGCATCGGCCTCGCCATCTGCCGGGACTACATGGTGGGGATGGGAGGCTCGATCGAGCTGCATGCGAAC
>DATNQJ010000447.1:0-2473 GCA_036704085.1 Stenomitos sp. | reverse complement strand
CAGGCCGTCGCGCGTGGCGAGCCCCATGCGCATGAGAGCGAAGTGCGCCCGGTAGGCGATCGCATGCCCGTCGATCAGGACCAAACGCCGCCGCTTGGCGGGGGCCTGGGGGGTGGCGGCTTCGGCGGCCAAAGAGGTCGTCGTCATCATTCCTCCGTCAGTTCCAACGCGCGCTGGTAGACCTCGCGCTTCGCGACACCCAGCTCGCGGGCCACTTGCTTGCTGGCATCCTGCTTACTCATGCCCTGGCCGAGCAGCGCGCGCAAGCGCCCGTCCAGGTCGATGACCTCCTCCGGCACCTCGTCGGCCGGGCAGCCGCCCACCACGAGGGTGAACTCGCCCCGCGGCTCGTGCGCCGTGAAGTGGGCGACGGCGCTCTCGAGCGTCCCGCGCACCACCTCCTCGAAGGTCTTGGTCAGCTCGCGGGCGACCGCCACCGGACGCCGGGGGCCAAAGGCCGCCGCCATGTCCTGCAGGGTGTCCAGCAAGCGATGCGGGCCCTCGTAGAAGACGATGGTCCGCGTCTCTCCGGTGAGCGTCCGGAGCAGCCGCCGGCGCGCCTTGCCCTCGCGGGGCAAGAAGCCCTCGAAGACCCAGCGGGCCGTGGGCAGGCCCGAGACCACGAGGCCCGTCACGGCCGCGACCGGACCCGGCACGGGGACCACGGGGATGCCAGCGGCGATCGCCGCCCGGATGAGCTCCTCGCCCGGATCCGAGATCCCCGGCATGCCCGCGTCCGAGATGAGGGCCACGCTCTCGCCCGCCTGCAGGCGCGCGACCAGCTTCGGGGTCTGGCTCGCGGAGTTGTGCTCGTGGTAGCTCACGGTCGGCGTCTCGATCTCGAAGCGCGCCAGGAGCTTGGCCGCCTGCCGTGTGTCCTCGGCCGCGATGAGCTGCACCGCCTTGAGGGTCTCAAGGGCGCGCAGGGTGATGTCGGATAGGTTCCCGATGGGGGTCCCGCACACGTAGAGCGTGCCGGTGGAGGAGGCAGAGGGCGTCATCCCTTGATTTTAGCATTGGAGGGCCCGCGCCGCCCGAAAGTTTAAGAGGAATTTATCGGACGGGGCCCCAGGAGACGCAACTTTTGGAAGCAAAGGAGCTATAAGATAACCAAAGGATAACCTTACCCTGGGAGGAGCCATGACCCCGCGCGCCCTGATAGTGCTGCTCAGCTTCACGCTCTGCCTGACGGCATGCGGCAACGCGTCGGACGTCCCGTCCCTCACGGACACCTCGAGCGAGCCCGATCCCTTCGCGACGGTGCCGCCCTTCGACTTCGGCTTCGACACGCCGAGCACCGGCAGCGCCACCTCGAGTCCGGCTCCCATCGTCCAGCCGACGCCCGCTCCCGGCACTCCGCCGGTCAACAACGGCACGTCGCTTCCGAACAACTTCTTCCGCCACATCGGCCGCAGCTACCTGCAGACCTGGCTGTACCAGCCGGCCGGCGTCACGACCGTGGGCGACTTCGTGCTGGTGGCCGACGGCCAGCGCAAGACCGATCCCCTCGGACCCTACGGCGGCGTCCTCATGTTCGACGGCCGCGGCACCGACGCGTCGCGCCCGGTGGGCGGCATCTACATGACGCTGGCCGCCGGCACGCCCCCCACGCGCCTCGGAGCCGGCATGAAGGCGGTTGCTGCCGGGTCGGACGTGCTCTACGCCATGGACGACCAGGGCGTCTACGGCTTCATGCTCGACACGCGCAACGCGCTGAACCTGGGCCGCGCCTACACCGGGACCGGATCGGACCTCGCGGTGGCGGGTCCCACCGTCTACGTGGCCCAGAGCGGGGCCATCAACGCCTTCGCCTACGGCACCTTTGCCACCGACCCCGCCACCCCGTCGCTGCCCCTCTCGGCCCGGGGCCTCGGCTCGGATCCCGCGGGCAACCTCTACGTCGCCACCGCCACCCAGGTGCTGCGGTACACCAACGGCCAGTCCAACCTGACGTTCGACGGCAAGGGGGTCGATGGGCAGGGTCCCGGCTTCGAGGACCTCATGGACGTGGCCGCCGATCCCCGCAACGGCGACATCTACGCCCTCGACCGCCACGCGGTGCTGCGCTTCGACTCGACCGGGCACTTCCTGAGCCGGTTCGGCCAGGACCAGATCCAGGGCGCCACCAGCGTTGCGGTGGGCGCCCACGGCGAGATCTACGTCACCGATGCCGCCGCGCGCCAGGTCCTGCAGTTCGAGGCGGGGCGCTAACCGACTGCCACGGCCCTTTCTGGGCCCACTTTCGCCACTCCGAACAAGGGACTACGGTAGAAAGCCCTTCCCTTATTTGTGAATATTCGTTAAGATACTGTCAACACGTAGTCGCCTGAAGTGACATAACGGGGGGTTAAGGGAATAAGAGAGGTAGGGAGGTGGTGACGAATGCAAGTTCTCGTCCTGAGTAACACCTACCAGCCGCTCTACACTTGCGGCATCGAGAAGGCCATCACGCTCGTGTATCTGGGCAAGGCCG
>DATNQJ010000446.1:0-10661 GCA_036704085.1 Stenomitos sp. | reverse complement strand
GCTCCGGCAGGTCGCCACGGAGGTGCTGGTCCACACGGGCCAGCACTTCGACGCCAACATGTCGGACGTCTTCTTCGAGGAGCTGGCCATCCCCAAGCCGGATTACCACCTAGGGGTGGGCGGCGGCTCGCACGGCGCGATGACCGGGGCCATGCTCGCCAAGATCGAGGAAGTGTTGCTGTCCGAGCGACCGGACTGGGTGCTCGTCTACGGAGACACCAACTCCACGCTCGCCGGCGCCCTGGCGGCCACCAAGCTCCACATCCCGGTCGCCCACGTGGAGGCCGGGCTGCGCAGCTTCAACCGCCGGATGCCCGAAGAGATCAACCGGGTCCTCACGGACCATGCCTCCCAGTTGCTCTTCGCGCCCACCCAGACCGCTGTCCGCCACCTGGCGAACGAAGGCGTCACCGAGGGCGTGCACCGGGTGGGCGACGTCATGTTCGATGCCACCCTGCACTTCAAGGTTCGAGCCCAGGAGAAGGCGGGCCTGCTCGATGACCTCGGCCTCAAGCCGGAGGGCTACTACCTGGCCACCGTGCACCGGGCCGAAAATACGGACGATCCCGAGCGCCTGAAGGCCATCTTCGGCACGTTCCCGGAGCTCGATCGGCCCGTGGTGCTTCCCCTGCACCCGCGCACCCGCAAGCGGCTCGAGGAGCAACAGTTCGAGGGCGTCCTCAACCATCCCAACCTCCGGATCATCCCGCCCGTCGGTTACCTGGACATGCTCATGCTCCAGGCGAACGCGGCGGCGGTCCTCACGGACTCGGGCGGCGTCCAGAAGGAAGCCTACTTCCTGGGGGTGCCCTGCCGGACCCTGCGTGACGAGACCGAGTGGGACGAGACCCTGTCGGGCGGCTGGAACGTCCTGGTGGGCGCGGATCCCGAGGCGCTCAAGCAGGCGCTCTCCGAGCGGCCGTCCTCCGAGCGCCGGCTAGGCGACTTCGGCGAGGGGCAGGCCGCGAGCCTGATTGCCTCCTTGATCTCGGCCGCCCGCTAGGCGGTTCCCCCTATCTTGCGCTCGGTCCGTACGGTATCATAAAGCCACGCTCGGCTGCACAAGACACTTCGGAGGACTTTTCATGGCGCTCGCCGTCACGCTCTTCACCAAGAAGGGCTGAAGCACCTGCACCAAGGCGAAAGTGTATCTTTCCCAGAAAGGCGCGGACATCACGGAGCGGGACCTCTTCAAGCAGCCGCTCACGGCTGAGGAGCTGAAGACGATGCTGGGCGATCGCCCCGCCGCAGACCTCTTCTCCACCAAGAGCCCTCGTTACAAGGCCATGGGTCTCGAAGGGAAGACCCTCTCCAACGACGAGATGATCCGCCTGATGGCCGAAGAGCCCTATCTCGTACGACGTCCCACCTTCCGGATCGGCGATCGGTTGGTGGTGGGGATGGACACCAAGCAACTCGACGCTTTGCTTTCCTGAACTTAGGAGGACCCGATGGCCGATCTCCGCACCTTCGTCTACCTCGATACCCTGCAGCCCCAGGTGGCCGCGTTCCTGGGCACGGTGTCGCAGGGCTTTCTTCCCGTCGAGGGCCAGGCGTCCCTCTTCGTCGAGATCGCGCCCGGCATCGAGATCAACCTCCTGACCGACGCTGCCCTCAAGTCCACCAAGGTCAAGCCCGGCATGCTCATCGTCGAGCGTGACTTCGGCGTGCTCGAGGCGCACCATGACGAGCAGTACGAGGTCCGCGCGGCGGGCGAGGCCGTCCTCGACCGGCTGGGCCTCACCGAGGACGACCGGATCAAGCCCCGCATCGTCTCGGCGACGACCATCACCGGCACCGACGCCCACCAGACCATGCTCATCAACCGCATGCGCCATGGCGAGATGATCAAGAAGGGCGAGACCCTGTTCGTGCTCGAGGTGCATCCGGCGGGCTACGCGCTGTTGGCCGCCAACGAGGCTGAGAAGGCCGCCCACGTCAACGTCCTCGAGGTGCGGGCCTTCGGCGCCTTCGGCCGGGTTTACCTGGCGGGCGACGAGGCGAACATCGAGGAAGGCGCCAAGGCGGCGGTTCGGGCCATCGAATCGCTCTCGGGCAAGGCCAACGCCGCGGTCCGCTAGCCACCAAATTATAACGAAGCGGGGGCCCGATGGGCCCCCGCTTCGCGTTTGGGACGTTTGTGCGCGACGAGATGACCTAGCGCCGGAACTCCCGCGTGAACGCCTTCAGGCCGCCCGCCAGCTCCCCGGAGATCTGCCCGCGGGCCACCCGCCACCTCCAGTTGCCGCCCTTCTGTCCGGGCGTGTTCATCCGGGCCTCGGTGCCGAGCTCCAGGAGGTCCTGAAGGGGCGTGATGGCCATCGAGGCCGGCGAGGCCATGGCGACCCGCATCAGGTCCAGGGCGATCCGGCTGCCATCGGTGCCCGTGTACCGCCGCAAGGTCGTGCGCTCCTTGCGGGTGGCCTGCCGGTACCAGCCCAAGGTCGTGTCGTTGTCGTGGGTGCCCGTGTAGACCACGCTGTTGACCGTGTGGTTCTCGGGCAGGTACGGGTTGGCCCGATCCGAGCCGAAGGCGAACTGCAGCACCTTCATGCCAGGGAAGCCGAAGCGATCGCGCAACCGCTCCACGTCCGGCGTGATGACGCCCAGGTCCTCGGCCATGATGGGCAGACGGCCGAGGTGCGCCTCCAGCGTCTCGAAGAGCTGGTGGCCGGGCGCCTTCATCCACCACCCGCGCACGGCGTTCTCGTCGCCGTAGGGGATGGCCCAGCAGGCCGCGAAGCCGCGGAAGTGGTCGATGCGGACGATGTCGAACATGGCGAGGGCCATGCGCATGCGCGCCACCCACCAGTCGTAGCCGTGATACGCCATCGCCTCCCAGTTGTAGAGTGGGTTGCCCCAGAGCTGGCCGGTCTTGCTGAAGTAGTCGGGCGGGACCCCCGCCACCACGACCGGTCGGCCCCGATCCAGGAGGAAGAGGCCCTGGTGGGCCCAGGTGTCCGCGCTGTCGTAGGCCACGAAGATGGGCATGTCGCCCACGATGGTGATGCCGAGGCCATTGGCGTGCTGCTTGAGGGCCGTGTACTGGCGGAAAAACTGGAATTGCAGGAAGCGGTAGAAACGCACATCCGCCGCCAGTTCGTGCGCGTAGTAGGCAAGCGCGCCCGGATCGCGGTAGCGGGCCCCGGGTTCCCACTTGTCCCACGGCTCGCCCTGGTGGTGGTCCTTCAACGCCATGAAGAAGGCGTAGTCCTCCAGCCAATCCGCCGACATGTAGCAGAATTGCCGCATGTCCACCGGGAGCTCCGGATGGCGCGCCTCGAAGTGAGCGAAGGCCTTGCGGAGCATGGCCATCTTCCAGGGGATGACCGCTCCGTAGTCGACCTCGTGACCGGGGAAGGCCGGACGCTGGGTGAGCTCCTCGGCCGGGAACCAGCCCTCCTCGACGAAACGCTCGAGGCTGATGAGCAGGGGGTTACCCGCAAACGCGGAAAAGGCGGCGTACGGGGAGTCCCCGTAGCCCGTATGGCCCAAAGGCAAGAGCTGCCAGTACTTCTGACCAGCGATGGCCAAGAACTCGACGAACCGATGGGCCTCACGGCCCAGGTCCCCGATGCCATGAGGTCCCGGCAACGAGGTGAGGTGGAACAGGATGCCACTACCGCGCGAAAACGCCACGCAACGCCCCTCTCTGTTTCGAAAACGCACGCGAGGGTCTATTATAGCCTACGAACAGGCATTCCAAGCCCGGGCCAGGAGGCCACCTCGCCCGAGCAGAGAGGAACATGGACCGCGATGCAAGAGAACTTCCGGATGATGCAGGAAGGGATGACCGGCACCCTGATGGAGACCCTCGGGATCGAGATGGTGGAGATGACCCCCTATCGGGTCCGTGCCCGCATGCCGGTCACCCCCAAGGTCCATCAGCCCTTCGGCCTCCTGCATGGTGGGGCGTCGGTGGCGCTCGCCGAGACCGTGGCGAGCATCGGTGCCAACCTGAACTGCCAGGACGATCAGATGGCCGTGGGCCTGGAGATCAACGCTAACCACATCCGCTCGCGGCGGGACGGCGTCGTGATGGCCGAGGCCCTGCCCCTGCACGTCGGGCGCAACACGCAGGTCTGGGAGGTGCGGATCGTGGACGAGACCGAGAAGCTCGTCTGCATCTCGCGGTGCACGCTGGCCGTGGTCAGCAAGACCAAGGACTGATTATTTCCCTCCGATCACGTTCCACCCAGTGTAGTTCTCGGGGCTGATGCCGTGGACGCAGTACCCCCGGTAGGTGACGTATTGCTGTTTGACCTTATCATACAGGGAAGCAGTGGCCGAACTAACCGGCGCAACGCCGTTCGTCAGACGGTAATAGCTGACAGCGCCCTCGGCATGGACCCCGCCGTTAGCAATCTGATGGGTCGGGTTACCGATCTGGGGGTTGGCGGGCAAGTCCTGATCCCAATAATCCAAGCCACGCTCGTTAGTAGGGCTCGAGACGTACGGTCCGACGGTGCCGCCCCAGGGACTTAGCAGGTAGTCATCAGGCCGCCGCGACTTGTAGACGGTCCGCATCTGGTTAGAGTCGGGATAGTAGAAGTTCGTTGCCGCCAACTCCTCGACCATGCCCGCGACGGCGAACAGCTTGTCCTTCATTTTGGCATCCCCGGCGCTGCGTTTCGTCTGGTTGTAGAGCGTGACCGCCCCAGCGAGCACCACCACCCCAATCACGATGGCCAGCGAGACCTCGATTAGCGTAAACCCTGCCTGACGAACGTTAGAACGCATATGATTCCCTTTGATAGCCTTGGCAAGGGAATCGTACCCATACAAACGGCTTATAACTCGCCAGGACCTTGAACTTCAGGGCCTCACTTTTCCGCCGGATCGTTTATCGGTTCAGGAGCGGCGCGCCCCGAACCGCTCGGCCTCGTAGCGTGCGACGAGGGTTTGCAGGGCGGCTTGTTCGGCCGGTTCGAGCACCGCCTTGGCGAGCTCCAGCGCCTCCCGGGGACTGGTGGCCTCGCGCACCGGGATCCCCCGGCGCGCCAGCCGACGCAAGGCGCGTTGGAATTCGAGCGTCACCCGGGCCACACGGGGGCGGCGCACCCACGCCAGGATGACGAGGGCGACCAGGACCAGCCCCAGACCACCCAGGCGCGGCCAGGCCAAACGATCGCGCTGCATGATCCCCACCGGCGTCGGGTCGAACGGCTCCCAGTGTCCGTCCAGGTAGGCCTCGACCCAGGCGTGGGCGTCGCCCTCCTCGACCACCGTGAACCGGAGCTTCCGCTTGCCGGGGTTGTAGCCGGCGACCAGGCGCGTGGGCACTCCCAGCTCGCGCCCCATCAGCGCGAGGGCGGAGGCAAAGTGCATGCAGAAGCCCCGGTGGCTCGAGGTCAGGAAGAACACGGTGGGATCGACGCCCGCCGGAGCCTGGGGGGCATTGAGGTCGTACTGAGCCACATGCTGCAAGGCGCTCGATAGGCGACTCATGCGCTCACGCGGGGAGCGCGCGCCCTCGGAAAGACGACTGGCGAGCCCACCGAGCTCGGAGGGCAGCCCCAGCGTGCTTGCATCCACGCGGGTGGGCGGCTCTTCATCGAACTGCCGCTCGGCCGGCAGTCTCACGAGATAGTCGAAGCCTCGCCAGACCGGACGCGCCATCTCGAGCACTTGCCCAGCATACAGCGTGTGCGGCACGGCCGGCCCCTCGACGCCGAGCGCCGACTCAGGCAGCGGCAGGGTGCGCATCCCGTGCACCATGAGCATCAGGCGCACCTTGTCCGCGGTGGCGCCCCGGGGCCATGCCGCGCCATGGCGGGCGGCACGGTACCACGAGCCCTCACGATAGATCGAGAAGACCTCGGTCCGCAGGCGTCTCGGCTCGTCGTCGTAGACCCGGATCACGGGGTCCGAGGACTCGGGCCAGCGTGCGTTGAGGGTCACGACCCCGCCCTCACCGGGCAGTCGAGTGGCACCGTCCCGCATGACCTGGTTCGCGACCGGTGTGTAGCCGAAGGTCGGCAAGGGCGGTAGCGGCATGGGAGGCAAAAGGGGCTGGACCAGGACGGCCAGCACGCTCAACACGGCGATGGGCAGCCAGGCCGAGGGCAAATCCTTCAAGTCCCGGAGCGTGACCGCCCGGGCCCCCATCTCATGCCGACCATCCGCCCAGCTTGCGACGAGCAAGGCGAGGGCCGCGCCCAGGAAGGCCGCCCCCATCCAGGGCGTGTCCTTGCCGGGACTGAGGGCCGGCGTCACCGCCAGGACCAGGAAGGCGTTGAGCTGCTGAGCACGCAGGTACAAGCGGTTGCGCAGGTCCCAGGCGAAGACCGCGATGACCGACACCAGGAGCGGGGCCATGGGCGGCGGAGTGCCGGCGGGGCGGCGCAGGGAGAACAGGAACCAGAGGAGCGCGCCCAGGACCCCGGCGTACAGCAGAAGCAAGAGGGGCCACCCGGGACGGCCCCCGCGGCGTGCGCTCACGACCGATCCCGTGCCGTGGAGCAGCGAGGCGGCGATGGCCACGGGCCAGGTCAGGGTTCCCAGCGACCACGTGAAGAGGATGGCGAACTGGGAGGCCAGACACGTCGCCACGTGCAGCAGGAGTCGGCGTTCCGGGGGCAAAGCCGGCGTGGGCGGCTCCTGGTGACGCGGCCTCTGACGAGGCTCCGCCTCGGGCTCGCGCAAGCGCACGACGAGCTGCCCCTTGCGCGCGCTGGCCACCCAGTGGACGTCACGGATCCCCTCCCCAGGTCGGTGCTCGCGCAATCCCCCGAAGGGCTCCTGGCCGACGTGCCCCTCGACGGGGGCGGGCGCCGCCTCTTCCGGACGTGGCTCCAGAGGCGGTAGATCGAGGCTCCGCACCAGGCTTACCGAGACCATGCCAAGCGGAAAGGAGCGCAGGCGCACGCGCAGGCGCTTGGGGGCATGATCGGAATCCAGCGCGACTCCCAGCAGGTAGCCTGCGGGTTCCGGGGCCATGACGAGGCGATCGCGCCCCCAGCGACGGCCCTTGGTGGCCGAGAGGCCGAAGGGACCCGCCTTGCGATCGCCGCCGAGGCGAACCCAGACTCCGAGCTGGCCGTCGGGCTCGGGACGGGTCCCCAGGGCGGCCTGCAGCGTCACGCCCCGCAGCTCCAGGAACGCGATGACCATGGCCGTGACCAGGGTCGCCAGCAGAAAGTAGCCGCACAGGTTGAGGATCGGCAGGTGCATGACCGTCCCCGCCAGAAAGGCAAAGGCGCCCATCAAGAGGACGATCTGGCCCTTGCCGCCTAGTGACAGGCGCATATTAGCGGGGGACCGGCTCGCGCTCCAGGAGCTCGGCAATCACCCGACGCTTGCGCTCGGGAGTCGACTCCCCGCGCATGAGCAGCCGGTGGGCAAGCGCCGGTAGGGCTGTCTGCTTGAGATCGTCCGGCACCAGGAAGTCCCGGCCCTCGACATAGGCATGCGCCCGGGCAAGTCCCTGCCAGGCGAGCGCTCCACGCGGGCTGATGCCGAGCGCCACCTCGGGCCAGTTGCGAGTGGCCCGCACCACCGCCAGGGCGTAGGCCCGGAGGCTCGGGTCCACGTGGACGCGGGAAGCCGCCTGCTGCCACTCCAGCAGGTCCGCCGCCGGAAAGGCCTCCACCTGGACCTCCTGCCCATGCTGGCCCTCCAGGAGGGCCAGCTCGTCCTCGTAGCTGGGGTAGCCCAGGCTCAGGGCCGCGATGAAGCGATCCAGCTGCACCTCGGGCAGGGGATAGGTCCCCTCGAAGGAGACCGGATTCTGGGTGGCGATGACGAAGAAGGGACGCGGCAGGTCGTGGGTGACGCCGTCGATGGAGACCTGCCCCTCCTCCATGGCCTCCAGCAGCCCGGATTGCGTCCGGGGAGAGGCCCGGTTGATCTCGTCGGCAAGCACCACGTGGCTGAACAGCGGCCCCGGCGTGAAGCGGAAGGAGCCGTCGGAGGGCAGGTAGACCTGAACGCCCGTGAGATCGCCCGGCAGGAGGTCGGGTGAGAACTGGATCCGCCGGAAGCCCACGCCGAGTGCCTTGGCGAGCGTCTTGGCGAGCAGGGTCTTGCCAACGCCCGGCACGTCCTCGAGCAGCAGGTGGCCGCCTCCGACGGCGGCCGCGACGACGAGCTTGAGGGTCGCCTCCGGTGCCGCCACCACTCGGCGCAAGGCACCGACGAGCGCCATGGGGGTAGATTGTCGGACCGCCAAACAGGGCCTCCTCCCGGGTTCCTGGGATCTCCTCACGTCTTGTACCCAACCCGACCTGCCTTCTGAGGACCGAGGGCATGACAAGCCAGCGGTCAATGCCATACTGAAACATCGCTTCATAATCAATCAGGATTCGTAACCAGCCATTCCCCCACCGTGCGCTTGATTCAGGGACATTTGCCCCCTACAATCCGGTACGGGGTATGGGTAGCGTCATGCATCAAGGGGAGGTGGCATGTCGGTTACGGAACGACCGCTCGCAGAGCGGGTCAGCCTGGATGAAATGATCGGCCTGTACGACGCCTGCATCCAGCTCCGTGAGATTTCCAAGCATCAGCTGGACCTGGCCGAAGCGATGGCCCTGATTGCGACCAATGCCGAGATCGCGGCCGCCAAGTCGACCGTCAATCAAGGAGCCTTCGTCGTCCTGGCCTACGAGACCGGTCAGATCGCTCGCCACATGGGCCAGGCCGTCTCGGGCCTCCAGGAGGACGCGGACCAGCTCGCCCGCGCCTCGCTTTTGGGGCTGGAAAAGACCCGACAGCTCGATCGCCTCCACGAAGGCTTGAGTGGCGTCCGGAGGCCTTCCAACCAGGCACTGGTGGGGCAGGTGGTCGAGACACTCCACGGGGTGGTCGTGAAGACCTTCACGAGCATCCGCGCAAAGCTTGATCACCTCGCGGAGGGACAGCAGGCGATCGCCAAGCAAATCGTCAGGGTCTCGCGGATCGCTACCTACCTGCGCATCGAGGCGAGCCGGGACCCGGGCCATGGAGCCTACTTCCTCAACATTGCCGAGGACCTGTCCCGTCTTTGCGAGGCGGCCCATACCGAGGGCGCGTCCATGCAGCGCGTGCTCATGCGTGCCCATGCGCGCCCAGAGCTAGCCGCCTGAAGCGGGATCGCCCCATGACAACCGCACGTCTCATCACGATGGCATCATGCCGACGATCCCATCACGGGAAAATTTGTCATTTCTAATTCTTTAGGTTAGTAATCCACGAAACAGGTATAAGGACTCTGTTCCGTGCCGAATCGATGGGGCGAAGGTCGCACCGGACCAAGATCGTGCTGCGGAAGGAGGGTCGATGTTGACTCAGGAGGCGAATCGCCCCCGGTTCGCCCGTTCAAGCGTCAGCCTGCGCGAGATGATTCGCATCTACGACGCATGCATCCAGGTACGCGAAATCTCGAAAGAACAGCTGGATCTCTCCGATGAGATGGCCCTGATCGCCACCAACGCCGAGATCGCCGCTGCCAAGTCCACGCTCAACAAGGAAGCCTTCATCGTGCTCGCCAACGAGACGGGCAAGATCGCCCTCCAGATGAGCGCGCACGTGGCGAGCATTCTCCAGGACTCCGACCGGCTCGCCCAGGATGCCCTCGTGGGCGTCCAGCGCACCCGACGTCTCAAGCACTTCCACGAGGGGCGCCGGCTCGTCCAGGATGCCGAGAACGCCCAGGCGGTCGGAGAGGTCATCGGCAACCTGGAAGGCGTCCTCTCCGACATCTACGCGAACATCCTGGGGCGGCTCGACCAGATCGAGCAGGGACGGCAGGCGATCTCCAAGCAAACCGTCAAGGTCGCGCGCATCATCACCTACTTCCGCATCGAGGCCAGCCGCGACGACCTGTACGGGGCCTACTTCCGGAATATCGGCGACGACCTGGACAGCCTCTGCCAGACGGCCCACACGGTCTCGGATCAGATGGGCGCGGTGCTCGCCGCCGCCCAGCACCCATAGGAGCAACACCCCATGATCGGCAAGGTCCTGTTCGATGACGGCCAGCACAAGTGGATCGTGCTCGCCCGCGATCCCCAGAAGAAGGACTCGGTGATCGACACCAACGAGTACCTGATTGTCAGCAACGGGGATGCTCTGATGCTGGACCCGGGCGGCACCGAGATCTTCCCCTCGGTCCTCGCCGCGGCCTCCGACTTCATCGACCTCAAGCAGATCAAGGTCTTCTTCGCGAGCCACCAGGACCCGGACATCTTCTCGTCCCTGCCCCTGTGGCTCGGCATCTGCTCGGACGCCAAGACCTACCTGCCGAAGATCTGGTCGAGCTTCATCGCCCACTTCGGCTACGAGTACGTCCAGAACTTCGTGCTGGTGCCCGATGAGGGCGGAAGCCTCCCCATCGGCAGTCGCGGCCGCTCGCTCGAGATGATCCCGGCGCACTACCTGCACGCCTCGGGCAACCTGAACGTCTACGACCCGCACGCCAAGATCCTGTTCACGGGGGACATCGGTGCGGCCCTCCTGCCCCAGGACAAGCAGGAACTCTTCGTGACGGACTTCGCGGCGCACATCCCCTACATGGAAGGCTTCCACCGCCGCTGGATGCCCTCGAACACGGCCAAGAACGACTGGGTGGCACGCGTGCGCCAGCTCGACGTGGAGATGCTCTGCCCCCAGCACGGGGCCATCTTCCGCGGAGAGCAGGTCCAGCAGTTCCTCGACTGGTTCGAGGCCCTGGAGGTGGGCTC
>DATNQJ010000445.1:0-3106 GCA_036704085.1 Stenomitos sp. | reverse complement strand
AGGGCGTGCCCGGCATCGGCGACAAGACCGCCAAGAAGCTCCTGCACGAGTGGGGCACGGTCGACAACCTCCTCAACAGCCTGGACAAGCTCGACAACGCCAAGCTTCGCCAGAAGCTCGCCGAGAATATCGAGAGCGCGCGCCAGAGCCTGCGCCTCGCCACCATCGACACGCACGTGCCCCTCGACAACTTCGACTGGGAGCACTGCGAGATGCGCATCCCCGAGCTGACCATGCTCACGCAGGTGCTCACGGACCTGCAGTTCAACTCGATCCTGCGCGACCTGCCCAAGATCCTCGCGGACTTCGCGGGCGGCGAGCGGGCCGAGGCCCCCGAGGTCGCCCCCGATCCCTCCGAGCGGCCCCTCGACCTCAAGCTCGAGGTCGTCACGACCATGGAGCAGCTGCACGAGCTGGTCGCCGCCCTCGAGACCCAGGCCATCGTCGCCTTCGACACCGAGACCGACAGCCTGGATCCCATGGCGGCCAATCTGGTGGGCATCTCGCTCGCCTTCGGGGCCACCACGGCCACCGAGGCGCGCAGCCTGTACGTGCCGGTCGGCCACCTGGAGGGTGAGCAGCTGCCCCTGGAAACGGTTGTCGCGGCTCTCAAGCCGTTCTTCGAGAACCCGGAGGTCACCAAGACCGCTCACAATGCCAAGTACGACATGAACGTCCTGTCGAACTACGGCATCCAGGTGCGCGGCCTGCGGTTCGACTCCATGCTCGTCGACTACCTGCTCGACACGAGCCGCCCCCATGGCCTCAAGGAGGTCGCCTGGGACCGCCTGCGCTACCGCATGACCCCGATCTCGGAGCTCATCGGCACCGGAGCCAAGGCCATCACCATGGCCAAGGTGTCCATCGAAAAGGCCGCGCCCTACGCGGCGGCCGACGCCGCCGTCTCCCTGGAGCTCGTGGAGCTCTTGAACGATCAGCTCGTCAAGGACGGCCTGGTCCACCTCTTCACGGACATCGAGCTGCCCCTGGTCGACGTGCTCGCCAGCATGGAGCAGTACGGCGTCAAGGTGGACATGGGTTACATGGGCCAGCTCTCGCACGTCTTCGGCAACCGCCTCAAGGAGCTCGAGCAGGAGATCTGGGGCCTGGCGGGCCAGGAGTTCAACATCAACAGCCCGAAGCAGCTCGCCGTCATCCTCTTCGACAAGCTGCAGCTCCCCGTCCTGAAGCGCACGCCCAAGAAGGAGCCCTCCACCGACGCGAGCGTCCTCGAGGAGCTGTCGAGCCAGCACGAAGTGGTGGCCAAGATCCTGGAGTACCGCCAGCTCACCAAGCTCAAGGGCACCTACGTGGACAGCCTGCCCGAGCTCATCAACGCCCGGACCGGCAAGATCCACACCTCGTATAACCAGATGGTGGCGGCCACCGGGCGCCTCAGCTCGGAGCGCCCGAACCTCCAGAACATCCCCATCCGGACCGACGAGGGGCGTGAGATCCGCCGGGCCTTCGTGCCGTCTTTGCCCGATCACGTCATCATGGCGGCCGACTACTCGCAGATCGAGCTGCGCCTCTTGGCCCAGATCGCCCAGGAGCCGGTCTTCATCGAGGCCTTCCAGAAGGACGAGGACATCCACGCCCTCACGGCCTCCCAGATCTTCCACGTGCCCCTCGCGGAGGTCACCAAGGACCAGCGCCGGATGGCGAAGACCGTCAACTTCGCCACCATCTACGGCCAGGGCGCCTTCAGCCTCTCCAAGGTGCTGGGCATCCCGATGGGCGAGGCCAAGGCGTTCATCGACGCCTTCTGGCAGCACTATCCCAAGATCAAGCACTACACCATCGAGGCCGTGGCGCTGGTGAAGCGTCGCGGGTACGCCACGACCCTCTTGGGTCGCCGGCGCTACATTCCCGAGATCAACGACAAGCGCCTGCGGGACTTCGGCGAGCGCACCAGTGTCAACTCGCCCATCCAGGGGACGGCCGCAGACATCATCAAGATCGCCATGATCCGCTTGCAGAAGGCCCTCACCGAGCGCCGGCTGAAGACCCGGATGATCCTGCAGGTCCACGACGAACTGGTCTTCGAGGTGCCGAACGACGAGGTCGAGACCGTGCGCGAGCTCGTGCGGGAGACCATGGAGGGGGCCTATCCCATCGAGGTGCCCCTCAAGGTCGAGATCGCGGTCGGTCCGAGCTGGATGGAGGCCAAGTAGGAGCCCCGGGACTTGCCTAACGGGTTCCTACTGAGACACAATAGCGGGGACGCGTCGTCGCGTCCCCGCCCTCGTTCTATATGGAAGGAGATCGATCCTTGCAGAAGCTTCTCATCGGAGCCCTTGGCCTGACGCTCATGGGTCTTCCTGCGGTCGCAGCGCCAATCAGCGGCGGCACGTTCATGGTCGCGGCGGCCCCGAGCACGGCGATCGTCGCCAAGGCCCACGCCCAGCGCGTGGCTGGCAACTACGGGGCGGCCCTGGCGATCCTCGAGGACGCGCAGAAGAAGTTCCCGGGCGATGCGGCCGTGCTCTATGAGATGGCCTTCACCTACGATCGCCGCGGCGACTACGACGAGGCGCTTGAGGCCATCAAGAAGGCCGTGGCGGCCGACGACTCGTATGAGAACCAGATCCTGCTCGCGCACTCGCTGTTGATGGTCGACAAGTACGATGCGGCCATGGACCTCTGCGACAAGCTGGAGAGCCACCCGGGCCGCAAGTCGGCCGATGCATGGTCGCGCTCGGAACTCTACGTGGTCCGCGGCGGCGCCCAGGGCCTCAAGGCCAAGCGCGAGGGCGTCTTCGCCATGATCCGCTACGGCCTCGGCGTCCGCAAGGAGTTCGAGAAGGGCGTCGACACCGACTCCGACAACCCGCGCGCTCACTACACCCTGGGGCGGTACTTCCTCGAGGCCCCCGGCGCGGTCGGCGGCGACCCCAAGAAGGGCACCACCATCCTCGCCAAGGCGGCCAAGATGGACGACATGGACTTCGTCATCCGCGGCTGGTACGTCCGGGGTCTGATCCAGACCAACGACGCCGACGCCAAGGCGCAGGCCGAGCGCTACGTGAAGGACTTCTCGGACCTCCCGGCTTCCAAGAAGCAGTTCGCGGACGTCTACAACAAGGCCAAGTAGGGAAAACTAAGC
>DATNQJ010000444.1:0-3847 GCA_036704085.1 Stenomitos sp. | reverse complement strand
GCCGCGAGGACCTTGTGGCCCTTGACGGTGTCGACCACCGGGCGCCAGACGTAGTCGTTCAGGGGGTTGGCGATGTACTTGGTGAAGGTGTCGGCAAGACCCTTGACGTCCTTCTCGGGCAGAGCCGCCGCGATCTTCTCGGTGATCTTGTGGCCGAAGAGGCGGTCGAAGAGCTCCTGGCTGGTCATGCCGGCGGCGAAGCCGAGGATGCCGACGGCGAGGGCCGGCAGACCCAAGGGGGCGAGGGCGAGGCCGGCGACCGCGCCGCCGATGGTCCAGGCGCCGAAGCCGATCGAGTTGCCGAGGATGCGCGCGACGTACTCGTTGGCCTTCAGCTCGCCGCGGCGGTAAGCCTGGCTGTTGAAGAGGCCGTCGAAGGGGATGTTGGAGACGCCGCCCATGACGGCGTCCTTGGCGAGCATGGAAGGCTTGAGGGTGTCGCGGACCTGGGTGCCGAGCACCCGGCCGACCGTCGAGCTCACTTCGGAGGCCACCTTGGCAGGCTGGGCCGGAAGCCGGCCGACCCGCTGGATACCTTGCGACTGCGAAGTGGTGACGTTCATTGGTACCCTCCCCTGATTAACACCCCATTGACAATATAGAGCGGGGAAGGGAGAGCTTGCGCCTGCGCGGAAAGTTTAACCTAAACTTTAGACGTCGGCTCGCCGTAGGCGCGGTCGAGCAGCTCCATGGTGTGCAGGAGCTCGGTCGGCTCGCCGTGCCGGCGCAGGCCGAGCCCGATCTGCATCAGGCACGACGGGTTGCCCGTGACGATCACGTCCGGGGCGGCCGCCCGGATGTGGCCGAGCTTGCGTTCCAGGAGGCGATCCGAGTTGGCTGGCTGCAGGACGGCGTAGGAGCCTGCGCCGCCGCAGCACCAGTCCGATTCGGCCAAGGGTACCAGCGTGAGGCCGGGAATCTGGCGCAAGAGGGCCTTGGGGGCCTCCTTGATCCGCTGGCCGTGAACCAGATGGCAGGGCTCGTCGTAGGCGACCTTCAAAGGCAGGGGCCGGTCCGGGACGGGGATGCCGACCTCGGCTAGGAACTCGGCGGCGTCCCGCACCTTGGAGGCCAGGGCACTCGCCGCGGCATGGTCCGGGTCCGTCGGCGCGACCCAGGAGCCGTACTCCTTCATGGCCGCCCCGCAGCCCGCCGAGTTGACGACGATGGCCACCAGGTCCGGTCGGTCGAAGGCGCGCAGGTTGGCGCGCATGAAGCCGACCGCCTGGGCATGGTCGCCCTCGTGGGCGTGCAGGGCGCCGCAGCAGCCCTGCGACCGGGGCATCCAGACGTCGTAGCCCGCCCGAGCGAGCATGCGCACGGTCGCATGGTTCACCGACCGGTAGAGGGCGTCCATGGCGCACCCGGTCAAGAAGGCCACCGTGCCCCGGGCAGGCGCCGTCGTCCGGACCCATTCGGGAAGGGGCGGCAGGGGCGCGCCCGGGCCCACCATCTCGACCGAGCGGCCGAGGACCGGAGGCAGCATGCGGGAGACGATCCGCTGCAGGGAGGGCGCGTGGCGCGCCATGAGGCGAACGGGAGCCGTGGCGAGGCGCATGCGCGGCGCATGGGCCACCACGTGGTCGAGTAGGCCCTTCCAGACGGCGCTCGAACCGCGGCGCGGACGCGCGGGCGTCACGAACTCGGCGCGCACCGTTTCGAGCAGGTGGCCGTACCGGACGCTCGAGGGGCAGGCGGTCTCGCAGGCCCGGCAGCCCAGGCAGCGATCGAAGGGACCGAACACCTCGGCCCGTGGGTCGAGCTTGCCGTCGAGCAGGGCCTTCATGAGGTGCAGCCGGCCCCGCGGGGAGTCGGGCTCGGCGCCCGTGAGCGCGTAGGTCGGGCAGGCCTCGAGGCACAGCCCGCAGTGGATGCACTCGTTGGTCAGGGCCGTCAGGTGGGCCTGAAGCTCAGGGCGTTCCATGGCGTGCTCCTTCCAGCCGGAACCGGCCCGGCGCCATGAGCCCCCGGGGATCGAGTCCGGCCTGGATCCGGCGCATCAGCTCGCGCGGCGGTGCGGCGAGCATGAAGGCGTCGACCTCCCGCGGCCAGCCGGTGTGGCCCTCGATCGTGACGTGGCCGCCGTGCCGGAGCGCGATCGCCCGCAACTCATCCAGCCACGCGATCCGTTTCGCCGGCTCGCCCGTGCCCTGGAGCCAGAGGGTGCCGTGGGGCGCGAGGCCCAGGCCCGTCACCGAGAGGCCGTCGGCCGAGGCCATGGCCTCCCGATAGAAGGCGAGCATGTCGGAGGGTAACAGGGAGGCGCGCAAGGAGAAGCTCCCATGGGGAGCCTGCAGCGAGTCGGCGAGCGCACCTCGCTCCGTCTGCGCCCCGGCGTCCCGCAGCACCTGCATGTCCTCGGCGCCATGCGCTTCGAACAGGCGCGACGCTTCCTGGACCTGCCAGTCGACGGTCTCTTGAAACCCATCGAAACCGAGCGTGAAGCGGATGAGGTCGCCTCGCATGCGCAAGAGATTGACGGTCGGGGCGAGGTGGGTGGTCTGGACGGCCTCCAGCAGGGCCTCGGCGGCCTCTCCTGCGGTGCATCCCGTGACCAGGGCCGTGGCTTCCCAGCTCGGGCGCACCCGGAAGGTGACGGTCGCGATCGCCCCCAGGGTCCCCAGGCTCCCGGCATAGAGCTTGCAGAGGTCGTAGCCTGCGACGTTCTTGACCACCTTGCCGCCGCCCCTGACGAGTTCGCCGGTGGGCGTGGCGACCGCTAAGCCGATGAGCCAGTCCTTGACCTCGCCGTAGCCCGGGCGGGCGAGCGACATGGGGGCGGCGGCCACGAGCCCGCCCAGAGTCGTACGCTCGGGGGCTGCGACCTCCAGGGGCAGGACCTGGGAGCGCGTGGCGAGGTGGGCGTTGAGGGCCCGGAGGGTCATGCCGGCCTCGGCCGTGATGACCATGTCGTCCGGGGCGTACTCCACCACCCGATGGAGCGCCCTGGTCGAGATCGTGAGGTCGGTGTCGACCGGGTTGCCCCAGTCCGCGCGCAAGCCGTGGCCCGCGACGAGCACGCGTAGGCCCGCCTCGGCCGCGATGCCCATGGTCTCGACCAGGGCGTCGGTCGTGGGCGGCGTGGCGACGAGCTGGCCGTCGGACTCGGCGAAGGCCGGTCCCAAGAGGGCCTTGAGGCGGGTCGTTCCTGGTTCGAGCATGGGGGTCATGGGCGCTTCCTCGATTCGACGCAGGTCCTGGCCACGGGCAACAGCTTGCCCGGGTTGCAAAGGCCCTCGGGGTTGAAGGCGTCGCGCAGGTGGCCCATGACCGCGAGGTCGGAGGGCGAGAACATGCGGTCCATCATGCCGATCTTCTCCACCCCGATGCCGTGCTCCCCGGTGATCGAGCCGCCGACCGCGAGGCATGCCTCCAGGATCTCCTGCCCGGCGGCCACCACCTTCCGCACCTGCTCGGGGTCGCGCTCGTCGAAGAGGACGATGGGGTGCAGGTTGCCGTCGCCCGCATGGAACACGTTGGCGATGCGCAGGCCGTAGCGGGCGCCGATGGAGGCGATCGCCCGCAGGATCCCGGGCAGCTGCGAGCGGGGGATGACGCCGTCCTGGGTCACCTTGCTGGGAGCGAGCCGTCCCACGCACCCCACGGCCTTCTTGCGGGCCATCCAGAGGCGGGAGCGCTCCTGATCGTCCTTGGCGAGGCGCACCTCGCGTGCCCCCTGAGCCTGCAGGATGGCGACGGTCTGGGCGGCCTGGCGTTCGAGACCGGCCTCGTGGCCGTCGAGCTCGACGATGAGGACCGCCTCGGCATCGGTCGGAAAGCCGAACTGGAAGGAGGCCTCGACCGCCTGGATGATCATGCGGTCCATCATCTCGAGGGCCGCGGGCAG
>DATNQJ010000443.1:0-8552 GCA_036704085.1 Stenomitos sp. | reverse complement strand
GGGCCTTCTTGCTCGGAGCGGGCCGCTTGGCGACCTTGCGGGTCGCGCCGGCGGACTTGGCGACCTTGGCGGAGGGCGCGAGCGGACGGCCTGCGGCCAGGGCGAGGGCCGGATCCACGGCAACCCCGTTGCGGCGCAACTCGTAGTGCAGGTGCGGGCCCGTGGAGTGGCCCGTGCTGCCCACGTAGGCGATGACCTGGCCGGCCTGGACCGTCTGGCCCTCCTTGACCGCCAGGCGGCTCGCATGCCCGTAGAGGGTGCTCCAGCCGCCCGCGTGGGTGAGGATGATGGCGTTGCCGTAGCCGCCCCGGTTGCCTGCGAAGGTCACCGTGCCGGTCTTGGCCGCCCGGATGGGGGTGCCCATCGCGGCCGCCAGGTCGTAGCCGTCGTGGTGGCCGTCCACGAGCGCCTTGCCCGTGACCGGATCGGTCGTGCGCGGCCCGAAGGCCGACGTGAGCTTCGCCCCGGGCAGGGGGTTGACCTGGGGCACGGTAGCCGTCGGATTGTCGGCGCAGGCCGTGAGCAGGAGGGCCCCCAAGAGGGCCAGGGCGAAGCCTCGCATGGTCTTACCTCATCGTCGCGAAGGCCGCTCGGGCAGCCTTCAGGGTGAGCTCGATCTCGCGATCGCTATGGGCCAGGGACATGAAGGCGGCCTCGAACTGCGAGGGCGCCAGGTACACGCCCGCCTGGAGCATGGCGCGGAAGTAGGTGCCGAACCGGGCGGTGTCGGAGACCTTGGCCGTGTCCCAGTCCTTGACGGGACCCTCGGTGAAGAAAAGCGTGAACATGGCGCCGACCTGGTTGAGGGTGACGGGGATGCCTGCCTCCTGGGCCGCCTCCACGAGGCCCGCGGTCAGGGTCTGGGTCGAGCGCTCCAGCTGTTCGTAGGTGCCGGGCGCGCGCAAGAGCTTGAGGGTCGCGATGCCCGCCGCGGTGGCCATGGGGTTCCCGGAGAGGGTGCCCGCCTGGTACATGGGGCCCGCAGGCGCCACCATCTCCATGATGTCGCGGCGACCGCCGTAGGCGCCCACCGGCAGACCGCCGCCGATGACCTTGCCGAGGCAGGTGAGGTCCGGCTTGATGCCGAAGCGCTCCTGGGCGCCGCCGTAGGCGACCCTGAAGCCCGTCATGACCTCGTCGAAGATGAGCAGCGCGCCGTAGCGGCTCGTCACCGCGCGCAGGTGCTCCAGGAAGCCGGGAGCCGGGGGCAGGGTGCCCGCGTTGCCGACCACCGGCTCCACGATGACGCCCGCGATCGAGTCGGGGTTCGCGGCGAAGACCGCGTCCAGGGCCGCCGGATCGTTGTAGGGCACCGTCAGGGTGGTCGCGACGGCCCCCTTGGTGACGCCCGGGCTGTCGGGCAGCCCGAGGGTCGCCACGCCGCTGCCGGCCTGGACCAGGAGCATGTCCGCATGGCCGTGGTAGCAGCCGACGAACTTGACGATCTTCTCGCGGCCGGTGAAGGCGCGCGCCAGGCGCAGGGCGCTCATGGTCGCCTCGGTGCCCGAGTTGACCAGGCGCACCATCTCGATGGAGGGAATGGCCTCGCGGATGAGCTGGGCGAGCTCCACCTCGCCCGCACTGGGAGCGCCGTAGGTGGTGCCGCGCTCGAGGGCGGCGTGCAGGGCTTCCTTGACCGCGGGGTGGCCGTGGCCGAGGATCATGGGCCCCCAGCTACCGATGTAGTCGACGTAGCGGTTGCCGTCCACGTCCCACATGTAGGCCCCCTCGGCGCGATCGATGAAGATCGGATCGCCGCCCACCGAGCGGAACGCGCGCACCGGGGAGTTGACCCCGCCGGGCATCAGGTTCTGGGCCTCGGCCCACAGGGCCTGGGAGCGGGTGGTGTTGAGGGTCGTTTGAGTCACGGCCTGGATCCTTTCGAAGAGGGGACGACGTCGCGTGCGGGCGGCTTTTCGCTACTTGCGGGGCTCCGACACGCTCGGGCTCGGGCTAGGCAGCTCGGGATACTTGATGGGGCGGACGATGTCCTTGATGAGCAAGAGGGTCATCAGTCCGAGCAGGAGGACCAGGCCGCCCTGCTGGATGGGCTCCTCGATGCGCTTGGGGATGGGCCGGCGACGGATGGCCTCCAGGAGGAGGAACACCATGTGGCCGCCGTCCAGGGCCGGCAGGGGCAGCACGTTCATGACGGCGAGCCCGATCGAGATGAGGGCGGTGAAGCCGAGCATGTCGCGCGGGTCGTTCTTGGCGACGTAGGCGCCGGCGCGGCCGATCTCGATCACCCCGCCCAGCTCGTTGACGTTCATCTTGCCCGTGACGAGCTTGGCGAAGCCGTCGAAGGTCTGCTGGGTCATGAAGCCCGTGGTGCCGACCGCGGCCGCAAGCGGGTTGTCGGGGCGCTTGTACTCGCGCGACACGAAGCTGGGCTGGATGCCCACGCCGATCTTGCCCTGGTCGTTGGGCGTGACCGTCAGGGTCTGGCGGTGATGGTCGCGCTCGATGACGACCTGGGTCGGCTGGCTGGCGCGGGAGCGGATGGCCGCGATGAACTCGTCGGGGGCCTGGATGGCCTTGGGGCCGACCGAGATCACCTTGTCGCCGGCCTTGAAACCGGCCCCTTCGGCGGGCTGCGCCGGCATGACCTGGGTGACCTGGAGGTCACCGACCTTGAACTGCACGAAGCCGATGGTCGCGGCGGTGACAAGCAGGATCAGGAAGGCCGAGACGTAGTTGAAGAGCACCCCGCCGCTCACGACGATGAAGCGCTGCCACACCGGCCGGTTCCGCAAGAGGCGCGGATCGTCCTCGGCGTAGTCGCCGGCCTTGTCGTCGTCCATGAAGGCGCAGTAGCCGCCCAAAGGAAGCAGGTTGAGGCGCACGTCGGTCTCGCCCCAGCGGAAGCCCAACAGCTTGGGACCGAAGCCGAGCGCGAACTCGCGCACGGGGATCCTCAGGGCCTTGGCGCACAGGAAGTGGCCCGACTCGTGGATCAGGATCAGCAGGGCAATGATGGCCGCTACTAAAAGATACCGTTGCAGGTCAGTCATGTCCGAGATCCTTTCCGGCTAAGATCAAGCAAGCACGCCCAATTGCGGAAACAGCGCATTCAGGCATTGTACCACGAGGTGCACGGTGGCAAAGCCCGCGACCATCTGCAAGAAGCCGGTCGCCCAGAGGCGCTGGAGACGGCCCGCGCGGTGGCGCGGTTGGGCCCCGTAGGCGGCGAGCAGCGATCGCCCCGCCGCGAGGGCCGAGCGGAGCTGGAGGTCGCTGGCGGGCTTGGTGGTGAAGATCCGCTGGAAGGCCCAGCCCATGCGGCGCCATGCCAGAAACAGGAACAGCGCCGAGCCCATGGCCACGGCCGGACTGGTGGCGATCGGCAAGAGGAGCTGCGCTCCGAAGATGAGGGCGACCAGGTTGGTCCCGCAGCGGGGATGCTCGCGCGGCTGGCGCATGACGTTGCGCATGACCAAAGGCTCGCCTTGCTCGATGGAGTGCACCACCTGGTGCTCGGCGGCGTGGAAGCCTGCCATGGGCGTCAGGCGCAGCAATACCAGGTACAAGAGGAACTCGGCGATCGCCGTCGGCCAGGCCGGCAGCGCCATGCCCTGGGTGATGGCGAAGCCCTCGAGCACGTTGATGACCACCAGGTGGCAGAGGGCCATGACCACCCCGGTCAGAAACAGGCCGAAGTCGCCCGCTCCGGCCCGGTGGTCGCCGGTGGTGAGGTAGACGCCCAGGGGCGTGGCCAGGCCCCCCACCGTGGGGGGCCTGAGGTCCCGGTGCAGGGCGGCCAACAGGTCGTTGCGGGAGACGACGCCCGCGAAGGCCCCTGCCTCGTCGAGGACGGGCAAGAGCTTAATGCGGCCGGTGGCCATGGTCTCCCAGGCGCTCGCGATGGACGATTGGGTGCTGCCGGTGGTGACCTCGCGGGTCATGGCCGCGGCCACGCTCAGCGCTTCGAGCCCCGAGGCCAAGGAGCCGCCCGAGCGGTGCAGGGCCTCCAGGAGGTCGACCTCGGCGAGCACCCCCCGGAGCTGGCCGTCGGAGACGACCGGCAAGGCGTTGGCGGGAGAGAGGCGCAGCTGGTGCAGCGCCCGGCTCAGGCTGTCGTCGGGGTGCAGGGTGGGAGTCGATCGGACCAGGTCCGCGAGGCGGACGTCCGGGGTCTCGTCGAGCACTAGGCCCTCCGCGCGGGGCGAGGCGCGCCGCGGGCGCCTCACCGTACCAGGCATCATCGCGCATGGGGGCCGTAACCGGTCGTCTCGGCCCTGTGACGCGGTCGCCATGATACCTCCCGCTAGGTCGGTTGCCTAGCCTCGCGGGCCGGAGCCGCGTCCGCTAGGACGCCTCGAGCCATTCGGGGTCCTCCCCCAGCTCCTCGTCGGCCAAGAGGCAGGCGGGGCTCTGGAGGTTGCCGCGCACTGGGCAGGGAGCGCCCATCTGCAGGCACTCGCCGTTCTCGAGGTGCTCGCAGACGCCTCGCCAGTCGACCTCCGAGGCCTCCTCGAGCGTCTCCATGCCTCCTTCTAACCAGATCAGCTCCTCGTCCATGGATGGGCTTCTCCTCTAGGATGTACAGGGCTGCGTGGACCCGTTCGGGGTTGGGTCGAGACCAAGGGTAACAACCGGGGTTTCGAGGGGGTATGGAGGGTTCGCCGAAAGCGTGGGGACGGCTTCGTGCAGCATGAACAGGCCGGGGTTGTCGCGGCCGTGCGCTTGGCCGTAGGATGGAAGCGCGAGCACCCGTTTGCCCCTGGAGCCCCCCGTGAGCCCCGACCCCACCGAGATTTCCGAGCGCAACTTCTGGCTCAACGTGCTGGACGGGGCCTTTTTCCCGGCCGGCTACGCCTTCATCGGGCCGGCCACCGTCCTGCCGCTCTTCGTTTCAAGCATGACCGCCTCGAAGCTGACCATCGGGGTGGCGAGCGCCCTCATCATGGTGGGCCTGGCGCTGCCGCAGCTCTGGAGCGCCTGGATGACGCTCCGGGTCCGGCGTTTCTGGCGGTGGTTCCTGGTCTCCAACGGGCTGGTCCGGCTGACGGTCCTGCCGCTCTTGCTGGTTCCCTTCCTGCCGATGCCCTACCGCCTCTACGCCTTTCTCTGCGGGATCTTCGCGTTCGCGGCCGCGTGGGGCATCGCCACGCCGTCCTGGAGCGACTTCGTGGGGCGGCTGGTGCCGGCGGACCGCCGCGGCTCCTTCTTCGGCCTGCGCGGGGCGCTGCAGGGGCCGGCGAGCATGGTGGCCACCCTCGGGGCGACGGCCCTGTTGGGAGCGCTGCCCGCCCCCTGGTCCTTCGGGGCGTGCTTCCTCGCGGCGCTCGGCTTCATGAGCCTCTCCTACGCGTGCATGGGCTTCACCCGGGTCCGGTGGCAGCAGGAGGTCGTCGAACCCGATCGGCAGGCCCCCTTCTGGGGCACCCTGTGGGCCAAGCTGCGGGCGCATCCGTCCTTCGGGCGCTACGCCCTCTGCCGCCTCGTGGTGGCGTGCGGAACGGCGAGCACCGGGTTCTGGGTGGTCGGAGGGCAGGAGCGCTTCGCCCTCTCGAGCTCCCATGCCAACCTCTTGGGGCTCGCGCTCCTCGCGCTGCCGACCCTGACCGGGGTCTGGTGGGGACGTCTGGGCGATCGCAGGGGGCCCAAGGCCCAGCTCTGGGCAGCCATCGGGATCGGGGCGATCGCCAACCTCCTGTTGGCCTTCTCGACCCAGCTCTGGCTCTATGTGACGGCCTTGGTCCTGGTGGGGCTGACCACGAGCCTCCTGGTGATGGCGGACTTCGCCTTCCTCTACGACGCCTGCCCCGAGGAGCGCGCGACCTACTTCGGCCTCTTCAACGTCCTCTTGCTGCCCGCGACCCTGGGCGTGCCCATCGGAGCGGGGCTCCTCGCGGATCACTGGGGCCTCGGAGCGGTGTTCGGGGCGAGCGCGGCGGCCTGGATCCTCGGGGGTATCGGGCTCCTGCTCGTCTGGCCGCAGCCCCGGTCCCTGGCGGCCACGCAAGTTTTAACCTGATCCTTGTTATAACCGTTGAATGGCGCGGAATAATGCCCCGGAGATCGCCTGCCCTTCGAGCTTTCGGTCGTCGACCGCTGGCCCGGGGGTTGCATGCATCACAGATCGCGGGCGCGCGAGGCGCTAGCGTGGTGACACGACCATGCGACCAATAGGAGGCAGTTCATTGAGACCGAGGTTCCTGGGCCATCTGACCGCTGCCACGGCGGCCACCGCGTCGTTGCTGGCGCTGCAGTTACCGGCCGTCGCGGCGGACGCTCAGGCCACCAAGGGGATGCTCAAGGCTGCTCAGATGGTCGACCTGGCGCCTAACCACTGGGCGTACTCGGCCATCCAGTCCCTCATCGAGAAGTATCGTCTGATGGGCGGCTATCCCGACAAGACCTTCCGGGGCCAGAAGCCCGTCAGCCGCTACGAGCTCGCGGCGGTGCTCGCCAACCTCATGGATCGCCTGGACACTATGGAGACTCACGGGGTGCCGGCGACGCCGTCGGACTCCAAGCTGGTAGATCGCCTCAAGGACGAGTTCAAGGTCGAGCTGCGGGATCTGCACACCCGCCTGGTCCAGCTGGAGGACAACTCCAAGGTCGTCGAATCGGCCCTCAAGGACCTCAAGGCCAAGGCCGGCGGCGGGGACAAGGTCCATGGCTCGATCGGCGTCACGGTCCAGGACGATCCTGAAGACCGCCTCAAGCCCTACGTCACCTCGAGCTTCGAGGTCAAGTTCGCGAGCGACATCGACGAGAACACGAGCATGAGCGCCAGCATCGGCGGCGGCAAGCCGGCGGTGGCCTCGGGCGGTACGCCCGTCTTCACGCGCGGCGACAAGAAGGACAAGGGCCTGCCAGACGGGCACATGTACCTCAACGCCAACACCCGCATCACCACCAAGATCCCGTCCTTGGGCGACGCGAGCTTCCGGGTGGGTTACTTCCCGGGTGGCGCCCTGGTGGGTCTCGGCGGCTTCGCTCACCACTACTGGGACGGCATCATCGGCTCGGGTCTCTCGGGTCCGAGCGGCAACACCGTGCGCCTGGGCGGGGATGGGGACATCGGCATCGGCGCCAAGTTCAAGAGCGGCCCCCTGGGTTACGGCCTCGGCATCAACACCCAGTTCTTCTACGGCGGTGCGTCCATGGATCTGGGCGGGCTCGGGGACGTCCGCATCGTGGCGGATGGCGATCACAACTCGATCGGCAACGTCAACCTGGAAGGCGATCCGACCTACCACGCGGCTGCCGCGCTCAATCTCGGCAGCGACAAGCTGGGTCTGAGCCTGCAGGGCGGCATCACCTATTCCGGCACCAAGGTCACGCCCAAGGGCGCCATGAACTTCATCACCAGCCCCTTCGGCGGTTCCGAGCTCTGCGTGGGCATGACGTTCAAGACCGACACGGACATGACCACCGGGGAGATCATTCCGACCGGCTACTTCTACTACCCCGCGCAGGGCTACATCCCCTCGGTGCTCGTGGGCGCCAAGGAGCCCGAGACCATCTTCGACTCCAAGGGCCAGCAGGGCCCGGGTTCTTTGCTGGGTTCCAAGGCCGGCTGGACGGTTCAGCTCGGGATCCCGAACCCCCTGATGCCCAACCTGACTTTCGAGCTGAACATGCAGTCGAACCTCCTGATGGGTGACTACGATGGCATCGGTTACGCCATCTCGACCTCCACGGACTTCTAGGCCCGCTTTGACGAGCTCCCCTCGCCAGGCAGGGCAAGCCTGGCGCATGGCGTGGCTGCTCGGCCCGGCTCTGCTGGGCCTGGCCTCGGGCTGCGACCTGTTGAGCGGCGTCCCGGCCGGGGTCGTCGTCGGCGATGTGCGCTTCGACGGCCGGCCCGCCCCCGGGATCACCGTGGCGTTGCAGACTTATTCCAGCGATCGCTGGACCAGCTACACGGTCAACGGAACGGCTGCGACCGCGACCACCGATGCCTCGGGCCAGTACCGCTTCGAGCGCCTCAAGGCCGGGCAGTACCGCGTGCGCTTCGACCTGGCGCCTTCGGTCGTGATGGTGGGTGGCACCCAGCTCGGTCCCAAGGAGGTCGCCACCTGGACGACCAAGGACGTGAGCATCGGCGGGGGCGGCGCGCGCATCGCGGCCTTCGACGTGGCCTATGACGGCCTCATCTATCCCGAGTCGGGCAAGTCGAACACCTACTCCGAGAGGGTGCCTTTGCCGTTCCACTGGCACACGCACCGCGAGGCCGATCACTACAAGGTCAAGATTTACGACAAGAGCGGCGGTGCGACGAACCCCAAGCTCGTCTGGGAGAGCGATTGGACCACCACCCCGGTCACGAGCCTCTCGAAGGCCACCCAGCCCGGCAACTACCAGTGGGAGGTCGAGCTGGATGCCGGGAACGGCGGGACGGGGACCAGCGAGCGCCGCAACCTGGACCTCGACTTCCAGGGGGCCACGCCGGAGCCGTCGCCGGAACCGAGTTAGTCCCTGGTCTGGGCGACGGTGGATTCCGGCCTGCGCCGGAATGACGTAGTGGCTTTCCAAGGGTCTCTGAGGTTGTCCCTCGATACCTCCAAGGATCAGCGTGGGTAGTCGCTCCCGTCATTCCG
>DATNQJ010000442.1:0-6759 GCA_036704085.1 Stenomitos sp. | reverse complement strand
CGCCTGTCGGCCGCCAAGGGCATCGAGGTCGGCAACACCTTCAAGCTGGGCACCAAGTACTCGGCCAAGATGGGCGCGACCTTCATGGACCAGGACGGCGGCGAGAAGCCCTTCGTGATGGGCTGCTACGGCATCGGCGTCACCCGCACGGCCCAGGCCGCCGTCGAGTCGCTGCATGACCAGGACGGCATCAAGTGGCCGGTGGCGATCGCCCCCTACCACCTGATCATCGTGCCCGTGAACGTCAAGGACGAGGCCGTGATGGCGGTGGCCAACCGCCTGTACCAGGAAGCCCTCCAGAAGGGCGTCGAGGTCGTGCTCGACGACCGCGAGGAGCGGGCGGGCGTCAAGTTCAAGGACGCCGATCTGATCGGCTACCCCGTGCGCGTGACGGTCGGCAAGACCATCAGCGAGGGCAAGGTCGAGGTCAAGTTCCGCATGGAGGGCGCCACCGACGCGATCGCCATCGACGAGGCGATCGGCCGGGTGCAGGACTATGTGCGATCGGCCTTGCTGGGGTCACATAACCCGCAGCCTGCCCGGGTATAACCACACTGACGTCACCGGCGGCTCCCGATCGGGGGCCGCCCCCCTCACCCCGATCCGCCCAGGAGGCCCCATGTCGCTCGAAGATCTGCTGTTGGCCAAGGTCGACACCTTGCCCCAGTTCAACTTTTCGCCGGTCCTGAACCAGGCGATGGAGATGCTGGACAGTCCGGAAGCCAACCTCGATCAGATCGCCGAGATCATCTCCAAGGACAAGAACCTCTCGGGCAAGCTGGTGACGACGACGGTCCACCAGGCCCAGCGCAACGTCCAGAACGTTCACCAGGCCATCCGCCTGATGGGTCTCCAGACGGTCAAGGGCTTCATCTCGGCGACCTCCCAGTCGGAGGCCAAGCAGGCGAGCGTGGACCCGGCGACCTTCGAGATCATGCAGGGGCGCCTCTGGAACCACTCGCAGCAGGTGGCCATCTGCTGCCAGCTCCTGGCCCAGGAGCTCGAGTATCCGAACCTCTCGCAGGCCTACACCGCTGGCCTGTTCCACGACCTGGGCAAGGCGGTCCTCAACGCCTTCGCGTTCGAGGAGATCTCCAACGCCATCAAGCTGACGCAGGCCAAGGCGGTCGCGACCTTCACGGCCGAGGACCACGCGCTCGGCTTCAACCACTCCTACTTCGGGGCCAAGGTGCTCGAGCGCTGGGGCATGCCGCCCGCGTTGGTCGAGCCGGTGCGCCTCCACCACACGCCGCGCGAGGCCACCATCAACCGCAAGCTGGTCAAGATCGTCCACCTGGCGGACGTGGCCATCAACTGCGGCCAGACCAAGCTGCCCATCGGCATCTCGCTCTTCCCCGTGGACAAGCAGGTCCTCGCGGAGCTGCCCTTCCCCAAGGAGCGGCTCGCCGAGATCGCTCAGCAGGCCCTGGCTCTTTTCGCCAAGATCGAGGCCCAGTCCGCCCCGACGGCCTAACCTCCCTCTACTCGGCCGGCCGCACAAGCGGCCGGCCTTTTTGTTGCCCGCGTAGCCCTCAGACCGCACGGGTAGAATGACCCTATCCCCCGCTTGTCCTGGAAAGAGCTGCATGACGACCCTCCTCGAGACGCTGACGAGCTACCTGCCCCGCTGGACGGTCCAACGGCATGCCCTGGATCCCGCTCCCCTCTCGGGACCGATCATGGAGCGGCTGCCGGCCGCGGTGCTCTTCGCGGACGTCTCGGGGTTCACGGCCCTCTCCGAGCGCCTGGCCCAGCGGGGCCCGGCCGGAGCCGAGGAGCTCATCCGGATCCTCAACGGCTACTTCGGACACCTCATCGAGCTGGTCTCCGCGCACGGCGGCGACGTCGTGAAGTTCGCGGGCGACGCGCTTTTGGCCCTCTGGCCCGCAGGCGACGAGCCCCTGGAGCAACAAGTCCAGCGGGCCGCCCAGTGTGCGCTCGCCATGCAGGAGGCCCGCCCCGATCGGGGAACGGACACGACGCTTTCCCTGCGAGTCGGCGTGGGAGCTGGCGAGATGGTCCTGGCACAGGTGGGGGGCGTCCAGGGCCGCTGGGAGCTGCTCGTCACCGGCGAGCCCCTCGTGGACATGGGGCCCGTCATGCACCAGGTGCGGCCGGACGAGGTGGGGCTGACGGCGGCGGCCTGGGAGCTGTTGAAGGATCGGGCGATCGCCGCCCCTCTCCCCGAGACGGGCATGCGCTTGAAGGGCTTGAGGGAGCCGTTGTCGCTCCAGCCACTCGAGCGCCTGTTGGTCGACCCGATGCATGAAGAGGCCCTGCACGGCTACTTGCCGGGGGCCATCCTCTCCCGTCTCAAGGCGCGTCAGGTCGCGTGGCTCGCCGAGTTGCGCCAGGTGAGCGTCCTCTTCGTCAACCTGCCGGACCTCAACCACCAGACCGATCTCGCGCGCGCCCAGGACATCGTGGAGACCCTCCAGACGGTGCTCGACCGGTACGAGGGGAGCCTCAACAAGCTGAGCGTCGACGAGAAGGGGGTCACGCTCGTGGCGGCCATGGGCCTGCCTCCCTATTCGCACGAGGACGATGCGCTCCGCGCGGTCCAGGCGGCGCTCGCCATCCGGCGCAGCTTCGAGGCCCAGGGTCTGCGCTCGGCCATCGGCATCACCACCGGGCGGGCCTTCTGCGGAGAGGTCGGCAACGCGCGGCGGCGCGAGTACACCCTCATCGGGGACGTGGTGAACCTTGCCGCGCGCCTGATGCAGGCCTCCCAGGGGGATGTGTTCTGCGACGAGGCGACCTACCTGGAGGTCGAGGATCGCGTGGTCTGCGAGGCGCTGCCGCCGGTCTCCTTGAAGGGCAAGGCCGAGCCCGTCCGTCCCTACCGTCCGCGTCACGAGGCCAAGCGCACGACCGTGCTCGCGAGCATGGTGGGACGAGTGGCCGAACGAGAGCGCCTCGCCCGGGCCCTGGGCCGCCTGACGGCAGCGGGGCAGGGAGGCCTGGTGCTCATCGAGGCCGAGGCGGGCCTCGGCAAGTCGCGCCTGGTCGCAGATTTCGCCCAGCGTGTTCAGGCCGAGGGGGTGCGCCTGCTCTTCGGAGCCGCGGATGCCATCGAGCGCTCCACCCCCTACTTTGCATGGCAGGGCGTCTTCGCCCAGGTCCTGGGGCTTTCGAGTCTCGAGGATCCGGCCGCTCGCCGTGCCCAGGTCCAGCAGCGGCTGGGGGACGATCCGGTCGTCGCCCCCTACCTGTCCCTGCTCGGCGCCCTCCTGAACGCGGATCTGCCGCAGGAGGAGCTGGTGGCGCAGATGACGGGCCAGGCCCGGGCGGAGACCCTTCGCCAGCTCGCCTTGCACCTGCTCAGGGCCGAGCTGCCAGGGCCCGTCGTCCTCGTCATCGAGGACGCCCACTGGCTGGATTCGGCTTCGTGGGCCATGCTCTTTGCCATCTACCGGGAGCTGCCCGGGTGCCTGCTGGTGGTGGCCATGCGTCCGCCGAGCGAGCCGGTGTCCCCTGAGTACCGCCAGCTGGTCGTCGAGCCCGGCATCGAGCGGCTCTCCCTGCAGGCCATGGCCCCCGACGAGATCGAGGCCCTCATCGGCCAGCGCCTGGGGGTGCCGTCGCTGCCTGGGGCGGTCTCGGAGCTCATCCGCGAGCGCGCGGAGGGGCATCCCTACTTCAGCGAGGAACTGGCCTACGCCCTGCGGGACTCCGGCTACCTGATCGTGGAGGGGGGATCCTGCCGCCTGGCCCCCGGGGCGGGCGATCTCGCCTCTTTGGATCTGCCGGGTAACGTCCAGGGCGTCATCACCAGCCGCGTCGATCGCCTGGAGCCCTCGCTGCAGCTCACCCTGAAGGTCGCCAGCGTCATCGGCCGCGCGTTCGCCTTCCGGGTGCTCAAGGACGTGCACCCCATCGAGGCGGACCGAGACCGGGTGCGGGAGTTCCTCGAGTCCCTCGCTCAGCTCGACCTGACGCCCAAGGAGACGCCCGAGCCGGACCTCACCTACATCTTCAAGCATGCGATCACCCACGAGGTGGTCTACAACCTGATGCTCTTCGCTCAGCGCGCGCAGCTGCACCGGGCGGTGGCGGAATGGCTGGAACGGGTGCATGCGCACGAGCTGCCCATGTACTATCCCTTGCTCGCGCATCATTGGAGCCGGGCGGAGGACAGGGCCAAGGCCCTTGAGTACCTGGACAAGGCCGGCCAGCAGGCCTATCGGTCGGGAGCCTACACCGAGGCCATCACGTTCTTGACCGAGGCGATCGCCCACGAGCAGGCGGCCCCGACGCCGGAGCCGGTCCTGGTGCGAGCCCAGCGCCATCTCCTGCTTGGCGAGAGCTACCACGGCATCGGCAAGAGCCGGGAGAGCTACGCCGCCTTGATTCGGGCCCTGGAGCTCCTCGGCCACTCCCCGGCCAAGGGCACCGTTCGCGTGGGGTTGGGCTTGGTGGGCCTGATGGCCCGGCAGCTCTGGGATCGCCTGCTCGATGTGCCGTGTACGGTCTGCCAGACGGAGAATCGCGAGGCCTTGCTGCTCGGATCCAGGGCCTACGAGCGCCTGGGCCAGCTCCATTTCTTCGAAAACCGCCCGATGATGACGCTTTACTGCTCCTTGCAGTCGGCGACGCTGGCGGAGCAGGTGGGGCCGTCACCCGAGCTCATGCGGGCCTGGGCCAACATGGCCATCAGCGTGGGCCTGATACCGTTTCATGGGCTCGCCGAGAAGTACGTCGGCCTGGCCGCCCGCATGGTCGCCGACGGCGATCACTTGGCAGCCGGTGGTTGGGTCTCCGAGCTCTCGGGTCTCTATCGTCTCGGGCGGGCCGACTTCGAGCGTTCGCAGGAGCTCCTCGAGCGGGCTGCCACCTGGTACGAGCGGGTGGGCGACTTCCGTCACCAGGACGAGTCCACGGGGATCCTCGGGGGGGTGTTCATGCATCGGGGCGACTATGCCCGTTCGTACGACCATGCGCATGCCGTCCTACAATCCGCCATCCGACGTGGCGATCAGCAGTGCCTCGTCATGGGGACGGTCGGCCGGGCCCAGCTGCTACTCAAAGAGGGAAAGCCGGACGAGGCCATCTCGCTCTTGCGCCAGGCGTTTGAGGTCAATGCTGATCAGCTGGTCCGCTCCGACGTCATCTGGACCAACGCCCTGATGGCCATGGCGCTGTTGCAGACCGGCTCCCCTCAGGAGGCGGAGCGGCATCTGGAGAAAGCCCTGCGGGCCATGGAGGGCACGATGCCGACAGCCGCCTATGCCCTTGAGGGCTATTCGGCCGTGGTCGAGGCGTCCCTGATGCTCTGGCAGGCGAATCCCGACTCGAAGCGACTGAGGCTGCGCGCCATGCGGGCGTGCTTCATCTTCAAGAACTACGCTCGGGTCTTCCAACTGGCGCAGCCCCGGTCCATGATCTGGCGGGCGTCTTGCGAGTGGCTGAGCGGTCACCGTGGCAGGTCGATCCTTCGCTGGCGATCCGCCCTGGTGCAGGCCGAGCGCTTGGGGCTGCCCTTCGATCAGGGTCTCGCTCACCTCGAACTGGGTCGCCACTTGCGCCCGGGGCACGCCAAGCGAGAGGGCCATCTCCGACGGGCTGCCGAGCTCTTGAATCAGCTGGGAGCCCGGCATTACGCCGAGCAGGCTGAAGCGATCCTGGCTCTCGGTTACATGCCGAAGTAACGGCCGATCAGCGTTTGCGCCTGGGCGAGCAGGATGCGCAGCCCCAGGATCTCGTCCTCGGGCATGGTGTCCTCGTATTCGTTGAGGTACGCGAAGGTCGAGTCCGTCACCTCCACGAGCTTCTGCTGCTCGTGCGGACCCTGATTGATCGCCAGCAAGAGCCGGTCGTAAACCGCCTGGTAGCTCACTCTTATCTCCTCATGCCGTTCAGGAACTCCAAGATGGTCTCGTTGACCTCGCCGGGCCGCTCCATCATGGGGACGTGCCCGGAGCGCTCGATCATCGCCAGGCGCGAGCCCGGGATGCCTTGGTGGAACGCGTGGGCGAAGGCGGGTGGCAGCACTCTATCATGGTCGCCCCAGATGATGAGCGTGGGCACCCGGATCTCGCCCAGGTGGGGCGTCATGTCCCTCAGGGGCTTGGCCGTCAGCTTCTCCATGGTGCCGTACCAGGCCCCCGACGTGGCGGCTCCGGCGCGCACCACCACGGGGCTCGGCCGGTAGAAGATGGCCTGCATGAACTCTTCGGGCGAGACGTCGCCGGGCGAGAGGGTCTCGACGCCCTCGACCTGGATGCCGGATGCGTTCACGAGGATGAGGCCATCCACCCGTTCGGGGTGATCGAGCGCCAGCTGGAGGCAGACGCGGCCGCCCATGGAGTTGCCCACGACCACGGCATGGTCCCAGCCGGCCACCTGCATCCACTCGCTGACGAAGGCCGCGAAGTCGTCGTTGGACTCGATGCTCGGCGGCAGCTCCGACTCGCCGTAGCCGGGCAGGTCGAGGGCGATCGCGCGGAACTGGCCGCTGAGCCGGCGAAGCTGGTTGAACCAGGTCTTCCCGTTTCCGCCCGTGCCGTGGATGAAGAGGATAGTGGGGCCTGTGCCCTCGACGTAGGCGCAAACCTTGGCGCCACGCACCGTGTAGAACTGCTTCATCCCTCTATTAGACCACACGCGGGACCTTCAATCGACGGGCCCATGGATTGGCCAGGACGTGCCCCCCCAACAAAACCGTTCGTCCTGAGCCTGTCGAAGGAACGAACGGTTCCTTATTGCCCAGCCAACCGCTCGAACAAGTCGTAAAAGGAATCGAAGTCGTCCCGCGGGTTA
>DATNQJ010000441.1:0-6005 GCA_036704085.1 Stenomitos sp. | reverse complement strand
CTCCGCGTCGGCCACCTTGGCGCGAGGCTTCATGGCCACCACCGGTGCCGCCACCTCGGCCACCGCGGTCCGCTTGGCGCGGGGCTTCTTGGGGGCCTCCGCCTTGACGGCCTTGGGCGCCTTCTGGGCGACCGGCTTGGTGATGGGCACGGGCTGCTTCTCGACCTTGGCAGGCTTCGTGGCCTTGACCGGAGCCGCCTTCAGGACCGACTTCTTGGCGACCGCCTTCTTCTCGACGGGCTTCGCCACGGCCTTCTTGGCCGCCTTCTGAGCGGCACGCTTGGCCTTGCGCAGGTCCTTGGGCCAAACCTTCAGGCCGTAGGTGCCATCCGACACCCACTCGAAGGGCGAGTCGGCGTTGCGCTGGATGTCATCGCCCATGCGGGCCCGCAGCGTATAGGCCGGGGTCTTGCCTTCGGGCCGGATGAGACCGGCGCGGATGGCGCGACGGGTGATCTCCTGGTAGTGCAGGGGCTTACCAGCCAGGGTGAGGACCTTGAGCGCGGCTTCGCGCATGCTCATCGGATGCTCGAGGATCTTGGAGGCCTTGATCTGCCAGGTGTGAGCGGCCGTCTGCTCGAAGCTCGAGTTGGGGTTCTGCGAGGCGCGCTTCAGCACTACCCCGATCGAGCGCTCAGGCTGCTTGGATCTCGGGGCGATCAGGCCCTTCCGAAGCGCTCGGGCCACGATCTCGGCCTCCGTAAGCGGCTTGCGAGCTTCGGCCAAAATAAGGTGGGCGGCTTCGAGGTAGGTCATTTCATGTCCCTCTTGTCGGGTCGATCTTAAGGGCGATCGATCGTTCAAACGGTTCCTGTTCCTATTCTACCCACAGATCGATCGCCTGTAAGCCCCTTTTTGCAAAGTTTTTCGGCCGATCGGCGCAAACGCAGCGATCATGATCACTTTCGGCCCTCAGAATTTTGCAAACGATCGCCATGCCTGGGTTTGCGCCCGACGCCCCGATCACAACCCGGATCCCCGCTGGATCTCAGCCCGACCACTCGATCATGGAAGAATCGCCCGTGGATCCGCCATCATGACACTCCCAAACCGGCCGGAACCCGCCCGCCACTTGGAAGTTAGGTTGACAAGCGACCCAACGGGGTTACAATAACTGGAGGAAACAACTGGGCAAGTCGGCGCATGGCGTCTCCACTTCGCCCGCGACAAGGAGACCCCTATGGCGTACGCGCTCGCCTCCCGCACCTCCCGACTCAAAAGCTCGGCGATCCGTGAGCTGCTCAAGATCACGCAGCAGCCTGAGGTCATCTCACTGGCCGGCGGCCTTCCCGCCCCTGAGCTCTTCCCGATCGAGGCCCTCCAGAAGGCCAGCGACACGGTCTTCCGGACGCATGGTCCGACGGCTCTCCAGTACGGCCCGACCGAAGGCGTCGGCGCGCTGCGCGCCCGGATCGCGGCGACCCAGCAATTCCGCGCCCTGCCCGAGCAGGTGCTCGTCACGACGGGCTCCCAGCAGGGCCTGTTCCTGATCTCCCAGATCATGCTCGATCCGGGCGACCTGGTGGTGGTGGAGTCGCCCTCGTACCTGGGCGCCCTGCAGACCTTCGACGCCCACCAGGCTGAGTACCTGATCGTCCAGTCGGACTCCCAGGGCGTCATCCCCGAGTCCCTCGAAGAGGTGCTCGCCAATGCCCCGAAGAAGCCCAAGTTCATCTACCTGATCCCCAACCACCAGAACCCCTCGGGCGTGACCATCGAGGCGCTGCGGCGCTCGAAGATCGTCGAAATCGCCGAGCGGCACGACGTGATCATCGTCGAGGACGATCCGTACGGCGCCCTGACCTTCTCGGGGCAGACGCCGCCTCCCTTGCGGGCGTTCAGCGATACCCACGTCGTGTACCTGGGCTCCTTCTCCAAGGTCTTCGCGCCCAGCCTGCGCGTCGCCTACGCCATCCCGCCCGCCGGGCTCTTCAAGTACATGGTGCAGGTCAAGCAGTGCATGGACCTCCAGACCGGCAACCTGCCCCAGCTCCTGGCCCTCGAGACCTTCGCCGAGCTCGACTTCGACACCCACCTCGCGCGCCTGCGCGCCACCTACGGCCACCGCTGCGAGGCCATGATGGCGTCCCTCGAGGCCCACTTCCCCAAGGGCAGCACGTGGACCCATCCGCAGGGCGGCATGTTCGTCTGGGTGCAGCTCGACAGCGACGTGAACACCCAGGAGCTCCTGGACCGCGCGGTCGAGCACAAGGTCGCCTTCGTCCCCGGCGCTCCCTTCTGCGTCGACGGCGGTGGCAAGAACGCCATGCGGCTCAACTTCTCCAACGTGCCACCGGCGACCATCGAGGAAGGCGTCTCCCGCCTCGCGAACCTGATCAAGGCCGCCGTGGCCGCGACGGTCTAAGCGCCCCAAGGATCCAGTAAAAAAGGCCGCCCCGGCAACCGGGGCGGCCTTTTGCTTGCGGGTTACTGGGCGACGGCCTCGGCGGCGGCCTGAGGCAGCGCCTTGGTCTCGACCTCCTGGACCAGGCGATCGATCACGTCCTGGACGCTCAGGACCTCCTGGCGGCCGGTGCGCTGGCGCACCGCGAGCGTACCCTGCTCGACCTCCTTCTTGCCCACCACGAGCATGTAGGGGACCTTCTGGACCTGCGCCTCGCGGATGCGGTAGTTGAGGCTCTCGTTGCGGTTGTCGAGCTCGACGCGCAAGCCCGCCGAGCGCAAGCGCTCGACCACCTCGCGGCAGTAGGCGTCGTTCTCCTCGTTGATGGGGATGACGACCGCCTGCACCGGAGCGAGCCACAGCGGGAAGTGCCCCGCATAGTGCTCGATGATGAGGGCCATGAAGCGCTCGAAGGTGCCGAGGATGGCGCGGTGCACCATGATCGGGCGGTGCTCCTGACCGTCCGAGCCGCGGTACGTCAGATCGAAGCGCTCCGGCAGGTTGGGGTCGCACTGGACCGTGGGGCCCTGCCACTCACGACCGATCGCATCGTAGAACTTGAAGTCGATCTTGGGACCGTAGAAGGCGCCGCCGCCCTCGTCGATGTCGTAGGCCATGCCCTTGCGCTCGAGCGCCGTCCGGAGGGCGTTGGTCGCCGTGTCCCAGAACTCGTCCGAGCCGATGGCCTTCTCGGGCTTGGTCGACAGGTAGACCTTGGCCTCCAGGCCGAAGATCTTCGTGGCGTCCTGGATGAACTCCACGCAGCCCGCGATCTCGTCCGGCAGCTGCTCGAGCGTGCAGAAGATGTGGGCGTCGTCCATGGTCAGGCCGCGCACGCGCGCCAGGCCATGCAGGGTGCCCGAGCGCTCGTAGCGGTAGACGTTCGCGATCTCCTGCAGGCGCAGGGGCAGGTCGCGGTAGCTGTGGGGCTTGGACTTGTAGATCATCGAGTGGCCGGGGCAGTTCATGGGCTTGAGGCGGTAATTGGCGCCCTCGACGTCCATGGCCGGGAACATGTTCTCGGCATAGTTGCCCAGGTGGCCCGAGACCTCGAAGAGCGTCTCCTTGACCACGTGCGGGGTATAGACCTGCTCGTAGCCGCGCTTCTTGAGCTCGGAGCGCAGCCAGTCCTCGATGATCGAGCGGATCAAGGCACCCTTGGGCAGCCAGAAGATGAGGCCGGGGCCCGTCACCTCGGGGATGGTGAAGAGCTCCAGCTCCTTGCCAAGCTTGCGGTGGTCGCGCTTGGCGGCCTCCTCGAGGCGCGTCAGGTGGGCCTTGAGGTCAGCCTCCGTGAAGTAGGCCGTGCCGTAGATGCGGGTGAGCATCTTGTTCTTCTCGTTGCCGCGCCAGTAGGCGCCCGCGGCGTTCAAGAGCTTGAAGTGCTTGATGAGGCCGGTGGTGGGCACGTGCGGACCCACGCAGAGATCCGACCAGTCGCCCTGGTGGTAGATCGAGATGGTCGCCTGGGGATCCGCCGCGAGGATGTCGCGCAGGATCTCGGCCTTGTAGGGCTCACCGTGCTGCTCGAACTCGGCCATCTTGGCCGGGGTCTGATCCGGCGGCACGACCTCACGGCTGACCTTGATGTCGGCTTGCGAGAGCTTGCGCATCTCGGCCTCGATCTTCTCGAGGTCCTCGGGGGTGAAGGCGCGCTCGTAATCGAAATCGTAGAAGAACCCGTCTGCGGTGACGGGTCCGATGGTGACCTTGGCACCCGGGTACAGGCGCTGGACGGCGTTGGCCATCAGGTGCGCGCTGGAGTGGCGCAGGATCTCGAGGGCCTCGGGGTCGTCCTGGGTGACGATCGCGAACTTGCCGTCGGCGGTCAACGGGCGGAAAAGGTCGATGGTCTTGCCATCGAGACGAGCGGCCACCGCCTTCTTGGCGAGGCTGCGGCTGATCTGGGCGGCGACATCGGCTGCCGTCGTGCCCGAGGGGACCTCACGCTTGGACCCGTCGGGCATTTCAAGGGCAATCGTGGCGGCGGATTCTACGGCCATGGTTCCTCCTAATGTAGGCGCGCCCGGCCGCCCTACGCACGGCGGCCGCTGACGCGGCTTGAGAGCCCCCACCGACGGGCGTCGGCATGGCGCTCTTAGGCCATCTTACCATCCGCGCCCGGACGGGATGGGGGCTGATGCGTTAAGGTTCCATCATTACATCTCTTTACGAGGCGACCGAGCATCAGGTATGATCCATGACAACATCCTAGCAACGTCGTTCATGAAGCAATTCAGCATGCGAGGTCTGCTGCCATGCCTGTCGCTCCTTCGGATCTCTGCCCCAAATGTGGTCGTGACACGCTCAACACCACCAAGACCATCAAGTTCGAGATCCCGGATGGCGAGACGAGCCTGCGCATGGTGCTGGAATGCACCCACTGCAAGCGTGCGGTCATCCGCGAGGCCCCGGGGACGCCCAACGGCCAGTCGGACGCCGTTTCGCCGTAGCGCCGCCGGTTCAGGGACCCCGTGGCCACCTGAAACCACGACGACGCCTCGATTTCCCTGGCAACTTCCGAGACAAACGGGATCGCTTGGAGTAGGATGAACCTCGGGCAGGCCCCGCGGCCCGCGCCCGTCGTGACGATCCTGCGCAAGAAGGCCCTGTTGGCAGACCCACTTCTCTTCATGCCGCTGCTCTTCGCCGTCTCCATCCTGGCGGGAACCTTCGGGGCCCTGCTCGGCATCGGAGGGGGCATGATCGTGGTGCCCTTCCTGACCAGCGTGCTCCACGTGGACATGCACCTGGCCATCGGGGCGAGCATCGTCTCGGTGATCGCGACCTCGAGCGGATCGGCGGCCGCCTACCTGAAGGACCGCCTCACCAACGTCCGGGTGGGCATGCTGCTCGAGATCGGCACCACCACGGGGGGCATCCTGGGTGCGTTGCTCGCGGCCTTCGCCCCGACCACGCTCCTCAGCCTCCTCTTCGGGCTGGTGCTGGCCTTCTCGGCCTACCAGATGCTCGGCAAGATCCACCTGGAGCACGAGGCCCTCGAAACCTCCTCGCCCCTGGCCGAGAAGCTCAAGCTCGGCGGCACCTACTACGACACGCATGCCCAGCGAGAAGTCCGATACGGCGTGACGGGGGTGCTGCCCGGGATGGGGATCATGGTGCTCGCGGGCGCCCTCTCCGGCATGCTGGGCATCGGCGGGGGGGCCTTCAAGGTGCTCGCCATGGACCTCATGATGCGCTTGCCCATGAAGGTGTCGACCACCACCTCGAACCTCATGATCGGGGCCACGGCGGCAGCCTCGGCGGGCATCTACTTCTTCCGGGGCGAGATCAACCCGTACCTCGCGGGTCCCGTGGCCCTGGGGGTGCTGGTGGGTTCCCGGCTCGGGACCCGGCTGCTCATCCGGATGCGCAACGAGCGCCTGCGCCAGCTCTTCGTGGTATTGCTCGCGGCCCTCGCCGCCCAGATGCTCTGGAAGGGGCTCTCCGCCCTCTTGGGAGGTTGGCCCCATGCCTAGAATCGGCTCCGACGACGATCTGGAGCTGATGCTCTCCAAGCTGCTCGCGGGCGGGGTGCTGCTCAGCGGGTCGATTCTCGTGATCGGCATGGTCGCCCTGTTGCTGACGCGGCAGACGGGCT
>DATNQJ010000440.1:0-4669 GCA_036704085.1 Stenomitos sp. | reverse complement strand
ACTGGCCAGCGATCTCTGCCAACTGCTTCTCATCCAGGGACGAGAACAGGGGCAGGCGCCGAAGCCAGTCGATCTCAACTTCGAAGTAGCCGTCGTCACCCGTGGCGAAGCCCGATTGCTTCTCCCACATGCGCCGGTACTCGCCGTCCCGGGAGAGCAGTTCGTGGTGTTCACCTTCCTGAACGACACGGCCATGGTTCAGCACGATGATGCGATCGCTCCTCACCACCGTCGCCAATCGATGGGTCGCTAGCAGAACGCCCAGCTCCCGGCTCGAGATGGTTGCCAGGAAGCTCTGTTCCGCCTGAGAGTCGAGTGCGGAGGTCGCCTCGTCCAGGATCAGAAGGTCCGGTTTCCGCACCAACGCACGGGCCAGCGCGAGGCGCAGGGCCTCTTCGTTCGTGAGACGGGCCCCGTTCTCTCCGATCGGGGTGTCGTAGCCCTGAGGCAACCCCTGGATGAAGTCGTGGACTCCTGCGGCTCGGGCCGCTTCGAGGACCTCTTCGTCCGTGGCCGAGAGCTTGCCCAGCCGGATGTTTTCCTTGACCGAGTTGCTGAAGAAGACGCTCGTGGCCGTCAGGATGCTCACGCGCGAACGCAGGCTCGCCTGGGTGAACTCCCGCGCATCCTGGCCATCAATGACAAGGCTTCCCGAACTCGGCTCGTAGTAGCGCAGCAGGAGGTTCACCACGCTGCTCTTGCCCGAGCCCCCCGTCCCCACGAGAGCCGTCACCTTCCCCTTGGGAATCTCGAAGGAGACGTCCTGGATGCAGGGGTCGTGGCCCGAATACGCGAAGCTCACGCCCTTGAGCGACACACCTTCTTGAATCCCTTTCAACTCCCGGGCGTTCGGCGCGTCCACCACCGAAGGAGCTTCGGCCAGGATGTCCTCCAGGCGCTGCATGCCGCCCGCCGCCTTCAAGAGCCCTGGCAGGAAGTTCATGACGATGGCGACCGCGCTGCTGAGCGTCGCCGTCAGGGCCTGGAACGAGACGAACGTCCCCACCGTGATCTGCCCCAGGAACGCCAGGTAGGCACCCACCGCGATGACGAGCACCTGGAAGATGCTGATGCCAATGAATGCCGAGCGCTCCACCGAGCCGCTCAAAAAGCCCATGCGCGCTCCGCGCTGCATCAAGAGCCCCGCATGGCGGCGGAAGCCGGAGACGGCGTGCTTCTCCAGCGCGAACGCCTTGATGACCTCCTGCGCCGAGAGGTTCTCCTCCACATACGAGAGGACCTTCGCCTCTTCCGTCTTGTACCGGTAGCTCGCCAAGGACGCATGCGGCGAGACGAAGCGCGGCCCCAGCAGGGTCAGTGGCCAGATGAGCATGGCCACGAGCGCCAGCCGCCAGTCCAGGGTGAAGATGAGCCCCACCGACATGAAGAGGTCCATGACCGGGGCCACGAAGCCGGCCGCCGTGAGGGCGACCACCTGCTCGATGGGCGCGAGGTCGCCCGAGAAGGTGGCGAGGATGTTCGGGACCTTCTTGCGGCGGAAGAAGTTCAGCGAGAGCTGCTGGAGGTGGGTGTAGAGCCGCAGGCGCAGGTCCTGCATGATCCGGGCGACGGCCTTGAAGAAGACCCAGTCCAGGGCCACGCCCGTGAGCGAGATGACGACCACCGCCGCGCTGAGCCCCCCGAGCGTCAGGAGCATGGTCGGCTGGTCATGCTTCGGAATCGCCTGGTCGATGAGCACCTTGAGGCCCAGCGGGATGAGCGCCGTGAAGCCCATCTCCAGGATCAGGATGAAGACCATGAAGGCCACCGGCCCCGGATAGCCGACGAAGTATCCCAAGAGGCGTCGGATGCTGCCGACCAGGCCAATGAGGTTCTCGGGCGTGTCCTCGTCTTCGGGGAGGTCAACCAGGGGGACGTTCAGTTCGGTGGTGCTCAAAAGGCCAGCTCGCTATCCTGGGGCAGAGTCGGGGCGGAGACGTTCATCAGGCTCGCGAGCGTCGGCGGGTCGATGCCGTTGACCGGGGCGTACTTCTCGAAGTACATCGCCCGGATGAGCTCGGGGCCCTCGAGGTTCGCAAAGGGCTTGCGGGGATCCCGGTCGATGACCAGCAGGTTCAACGGCACCTCCGACTCGCCGTCGATGGCGGGCTGAACGTAGGGGGTCGGCAGCACGCGGGCTCCGAGCTTCTCGAAGAAACCCAGACGCTTGAGGCGCTCGGCCCGGGCCTCGTCGCTGACAGCCAGGTGCGGATCCTCGGCCTCCAGGACCAGGCCCCGGCACTCCAGGCCCAGCCGCTTCAGCCGCAGGGTCCCGATGGCGAACATCCAGTCCATGAGCCGGGCTCCCAGTCGATGGCCCCGCGCCTCATCGCTCACCGCCAGGTAGGCGACAAAGACGAAGGGCATGCCCTTCAGGAGGTACGCCACCCCGAGGCCGACGGTCGCTCCATGCAAAACGGCCCGGAGGGCGATCGCCCGTCCGGTGCCGATGCTGTCGAGGATGGCAGTGCGCGGTTCTCGCTCGCATGAGGGGAACGAGGCGTCGTAGAGGGCCCACCAATCAAGATCCTGGCTGAGTGTGGCGGCATCGATCAGCTCGCACTGATACATACGGACCTCCGTCCATTAGGAAATCATGATCCTATTATTCCCTCGTTCCGGGGAGAACATCCCCAGCGATCCAAGTCTCGATCTCCAAGGGGTTGTCAGGCAAGTGCAAATCGGTCATGGTGCACGGGTCCTGCCGACGAAAGGAGCCCTCATGGACCAGCGCTTGACCCTCATCACCCTCGGCGTGCGTGATCTCTCGCGCGCTCGCGCCTTTTACGAGCAGGGCCTCGGCTGGAAGCCCGGCCACGAGGCGGAAGGCGTGGCCTTCTACCAGCTTGGCCCCTTTGCCCTGTCGCTCTACGGTCTCGACGATCTCGCCCAGGACGCCTGCATTGGTACGCCGGGCTCCGGCTTCGGGGGCATTGCGCTTGCCATCAACATGCACACCCGAGCGGACGTGGACCGGACCCTCGCCGAGGCCGTCGCCGCCGGGGCCAAGCTGCTGAAGCCCGCCCAGGACACTTTCTGGGGCGGCTACGCCGGGTACTTCGCGGATCCGGATGGCTATCCCTGGGAGGTGGCCTGGAACCCCGGCTTCCCACTCGATGCGGAGGGGCGCCTGATCCACGTGTAGCCCTACTTCAGTCCAAGAGGCTGGAGGCCGCCAGCCTCACCATACAAGGGGAACCATCCGATACCGCACCTTTTGCCGGTAGTCGGCGTAGCCCTCGAGTTGATCGACCAGGAGGTGCTCCTCACCGATGATTCTCGCCGCCAGGAGCGCGCCCATCGTCAGACCGATCACCAGGCCGACATAGGAGCCGAGAAAGAGCGGCGCTCCAAGAAACGAGCAAAGCATCCCGAGATACATGGGGTGCCGCACGATACCATACACGCCGGTGGACACGACCTGCTGTTTTCGATCCTCCTGTAATCGCACCACGGACGAGAGAAAGGTGTTGTCCACAAACGACCGAAAGATGAAGAACGTCGAGGACAGCAGGAAGATTCCACCCAGGAGCCTCAGCCCGAGGGGGAAGTTGGGCGTCCAGTGAAATCGCACGGCATCCAACGGGATGAAGACGAACCAGACCAGGTAGAGCACGAAGAGGGCAAGAAGAATCCGCCGATCGCCAGCCTGAACCTCACCACGCTTGGGTCGCCGCCGGCGCTCTGCATATAATTCGGGATCCTTGAAATAGGGGTAAGCAACAGTCCCGCCGCTCGATAGCAGAAACCAGGCGCTGAAGATTAATCCCTCTCTCCATCGCCAATCTCCCGACAGGCCAAGCAGCAAGAGCGGAAAGATGAAAAGGAACATCTCCGTGAGGAGCAGGCCCCGGAGGCTCGGCTTCTTCGACTCGGTTGGCGTCATTTCCTGGCTCCGTTCTTCCGTCGTGGGTTCTTCTTCTGAGAACAATCTAGATGACAATAGCCCTCTAGACCGGGTGAGGGAAGGCCTCTGCTCATTGTAGTACGTAAAGTGGGCTGACAGGGCTTCCTTTCGCTCTTCGTGACGGGAGGACCTAAGGCTTGCCATCCTTCTTCGAGAGCTGCTGATCGAGCTGACGGTTGTAGGCCTTGATGGCCTCCGCCGCCTCTTCGGTGGTGAAGTAGGGGCCGTCCATGCGGCTCATCCAGGTCATGCCGGAGACGATCGTCCCGATCAGGCCCACCGCCGAGAGCCCGGTGCCGATGGCCTGGGTGCTGGTGGCGGTCCCGTTCACCGGGCCGCCCGTGGACAGCCCGACTCCGACGCCCACCATGGCGAGCGAGCCCAGGGCCGCGAGGCCCCAGGTTCGGGTTGCGTCCCGCTCGGCGGCGATGTGAGCCGTGAAGGCCGGATCGGCCTGGGAAGCGTCGATCAGCCGGATGAAGCGATCGGTCGAGATCGGGATGGAGCCCTTGGTGATGTACGTGTAGTGCTGGACCTGCTCGTACACGCGCGGTCGGTACCATCCCCATCCCCGGTGGCGATGGCCCCAGCTGTAGATGGAAAGGACCGTGGAATCCTGCTTCAGATAGAGGTGCTCGTCGTCGAGCGGGAGGGTCTCGGCGTGCGCCAGGCCCGCCTGGCCCACCACGAGAGCCGCGAGCAGGGTGGTCGTCGCGAGCTTACGCATTCTCAACTCCTTCGCGAAGGGGGCCCGAGCGATCC
>DATNQJ010000439.1:0-2280 GCA_036704085.1 Stenomitos sp. | reverse complement strand
CGTTGCTCAGGGCCGTCACGGTCGTGGTGCGCTCCTGGGGATAGTGGGGCACCTCGGCCGCGGTCGAGAAGGCGAGCATGAAGTCCCCCGAGCTGTGGCGCGCCGTGCTGCCCGTCCGCGCGAGTCCCAGGGCCGCCCGCTTGGCGAGGCGCTGGAGCTGGTCCGGCAGCACCGGAGCGTCGGTCGCCACCACCGCGATGATCGAGCCCTCGCCCGGCTTGCGAACCGGCATGAGGTCCGAGATCTCGCGGCCCACGGGCACCCCGTCGATGCGCAGGTCCGTACGGGCGCCCATGTTGCAGTTCACGAGCACGCCCACCGTGTAGCCGCCCGCCTCCTTGGGCAACACCCGGCTCGCGGTCCCGATGCCGCCCTTGAAGCGGTAGGAAACCATGCCGGTGCCGGCGCCGACCGCCCCCTCCGCCACCGGCCCCGACTTGGCGCCCTCGATGGCCTGGATCACGTCGGAGGCCTGGACGTGCCGGCCCTGCTGGTCGTTGAGGAAGGAGTCGTCGCACTCGGCTACCACCGGCAGCACCACGTCATCCTTGATCCCCATGTCGGGAACCCGCTTGATCATCCAGCTGACCACCGCGTCCGAGACCTTGCCGACGCTCAGGGTGTCCGTGAGGACGATGGGCGTCTCGAGCCAGCCCGCCTCGTTGATCCAGCTCAGTCCCGTCATCTCGCCGTTGCCGTTGAGCACGAAGCCGTTGGCGTAGACCTTCTTGTGCCAGACGTCGTCACGGGGCACGATGGCCGTCACGCCCGTCCGGACGGGACCCTTACCCGGCACGAGCTTCCCGGAACCGCGGTTCAGGGTGACCTGGCCCACCTTCACGCCCGCCACATCCGTGATGGCGTTCCAGCGCCCGGTCGGATACTGTCCGAGGGCGATGCCCAGCTCGCGCAGGCGCATGCGGGGCGCCTCGGCGGCGATAGCGGAGGTGCTGAGCGTGACGAGGGCGAGGGCAGCGACGGCAAGTCGAGACATGGGACTCCTCTCCAGCAAGCGTGCAGCCTCCAAGGTGCGGGAGCCGAGCCCCCCTGTCAAGCACACGGTGCGCTCTCCCCCCTTCCGGGTAAGATCAGACGGGACGGTCCCGGAGGGTGCATGGCAAACGACGCCGCGCAAGGCATCAAGGCTTTTCAGGCCGGTCGCTACTCGGAAGCGATCGCCGCCTTCGGCCATGCCCTCCAGGCGCAGCCCGACGATCCGAAGCTGCACCTGCTCCTGGCGCGCGCCTATCACCACAACCACCAGTTCGCGCTCGCGCAGGCCCACTACGAGACCGCCATCGCCCGGTCCGAGGAGCCCGGCGTGGTCGCGATCGCCCAGCAGGGCCTCGACCTGGCCGGCCGTCACGTCGTCCCCGCGACCTCTCCCGCCCCGCTCCCGGATCCCGTGCAACTGCCCGCACGGCCCAAGGCGGGCATCGTCGTCTGTCCCAGCTGCGGCGAGGCCCTCGCCACGGGGACGTGCGTGTGCGGCTTCGAACGCGCCGATCCCCAGCGGCTCGGGCTGGATCTGGTGCATGCCTACAGCCTCCGGCAGGAGGTGCTCGTCCTGGTTCGCAAGGGCGCCGATCCCTACCTGATCGACGGTGACCAGGTGCGCTACCGCTCGATGGGCGACCGGCTGCTCCCAGTCGACGCACGGCTCGTCTTTGCCCCCTTGAACGGCATCCCGGCCCTCTGGGAGTACGAGCTCGCCCCCCTCCAGGCGCCCGGCCTCAAGTTCATGGTCTCACCCTTGCCCGGAAGACCCGGCGAGACGCGCATGTTCACCTTCGAGGCCTTCGCCGCCGAGGTCTCCGGCACCCTTGGCCTCACGGCCCCCGTGCCACTTCCCGCCTTCGACATGGCGGCCCTCTACCGGCGGCTGCACCTCTTGCCGCCCGGTGAGGTCGCCCGGATCCAGGCCTCCGCCGAGCACTGGGGCATGACCTTCGGTCAGGCCCTCCTGAGGGCCACCCAGACCCCAGCCCGGGCCCTCTTGCAGGCCCTCGTCGGGGAGGACGTCCACTTTCGTCCCACCAACCGGATGTCCAACAGCCTGGCCTGGGCCCTGATGGCCGATGACCTGCTCACTCCCGAGACCCTCCAGGCGCTGCTCGCGCGCCAGGTGGAGTACCCACGCAGCATGGCGCAGCTGGTCCTCGCGGCGACCTCCCTCCAGGAGGCGGATCTCGCGCCCTACCTCGCGGCGGCGCGAAAGCAGCGGCCCGTCCGCCCGGTGCGCGATCGCCTGGGCGAGCTGCTCGTCGCCCAGGGAGCGCT
>DATNQJ010000438.1:0-6639 GCA_036704085.1 Stenomitos sp. | reverse complement strand
CGAGGCTCGAGCCGACGGTCGCCACGAGCGTCACGGTGCCGAGCACCCGGCCGCGCTGCTCGCCCGGAAAGGCGCTCGCGATGAGCGCCGGGGAGTTGGCCATGACCATGGACCCGCCGATGGCCTCGAGGCAGCGAAAGGCGACCAGCACGCCGAGGTTCGGGGCGATGGCACACAGGCCCGAGGCCACGCCGAAGATCCCCATGCCCAAGGAGAAGACCCGGCTGCGGCTGGTGAGGTCCGAGAGGCGCCCGATGGCGAGCAACAGCGCGGTGATGACCAGGAAGTAGCTGATCGAGATCCAGCTGACCTGAGCGACGGAGAGGCCGAAGTCGCGGGCGATGGTGGGCAGGGCGACGTTGACGCTGCTCGCGTCGATGGTCGCCATGAGCGTGCCGATGGAGACCGTGGCCAGGGCGACCCATGGGTTGACAGGGCGAGTTGGGGCAAGATCGTCCGGCACGGCACCTCCACGGGGGTTCGCTCGCCTCGATTATAGCAGGGATGCGGGCCATGGCACGCGCGCCCCCGAGTCCGGCCAGATCGCCCGCATGCGTCGGGATGTCGGGCGATGCGGACGAGCCTTCCGCGCGGTAGAATGGGACCAGACATGACCCTCAGAGAGGAGGCCGCATGACCGCACGCTACGTGATGGCGATCGATCAGGGTACCACCGGCTCCACGGTGCTGGTGTTCGACCGGGAAGGACGCGTGGTGGGCCGCGCCTACCGCGAGGTGACCCAGCACTATCCCCAGCCGGGGTGGGTCGAGCACGATGCCGACGAGATCCTCGCGGGCGTGCGCGCGGCCATCGACGAGGTCCTGGCCGCCGTCGGCGCCAAGCAGGACGAGCTCGCGGCCATCGGCATTACCAACCAGCGCGAGACGGTCGTGGTCTGGGACCGGGCCACTGGCCGGCCCCTGCATCGGGCCGTGGTCTGGCAGTGCCGCCGGACGGCCCCCGAATGCGACGCCTTGCGGGCCGAGGGGCTGGTGGACTGGTTCGCCTCCAAGACGGGGCTGGTCGTCGACGCCTACTTCTCGGGCACCAAGCTGCGCTGGCTCCTGGACAACGTGCCGCACCTGCGTGCGCGGGCCGAGCGGGGCGAGGTCGCCTTCGGCACCATCGACTCCTGGCTCCTCTGGCACCTGACGGGCGGCGAGCGCCATGCCACCGACTTCTCCAACGCCAGCCGCACGCTCCTCTTCAACCTCAACACCCTGGATTGGGACGACGAGATCCTCGAGAAGCTCGACATTCCCCGCTCCATGCTGCCCCAGGTGCTCCCCAACAGCGGCGAGTTCGGCCGGACGGCCGCCTCGGGCTTCCTGCCTGCGGGCATCCCCATCGCGGGCATGGCGGGCGACCAGCAGGCCGCTCTCTTCGGACAGCGCTGCTGGGATGTGGGCATGGGCAAGAATACCTATGGCACGGGCTGCTTCTTGCTCGTCAACACCGGCGATCGCCCCATCTTCAGCCGCAATCGCCTCTTGACCACCATCGCCTGGCAGATCGGCGGCAAGACCACCTACGCCCTGGAGGGCAGCGTCTTCATGGGCGGGGCCACCGTGCAGTGGCTGCGCGACGAGCTGGGGCTCATCGCCAAGGCGTCGGAGACCGAGGCGGTCGCGAAATCCGTGCCGGACACGGGCGGCGTCTACCTGGTGCCGGCCTTCGTGGGTTTGGGCGCTCCCTACTGGGACCCCTACGCCCGCGGGACGCTCGTGGGCATGACCCGCGGCACCAACCGGGCGCATATCGTGCGCGCCGCGCTCGAGTCCATCGCCCTGCAGAGCGCGGATCTCATCGCGGGCATGGAGGACGACACCGGGCGCGCCATCACCGAGCTGCGGGTGGACGGGGGAGCGGCCGCCAACGACTTCCTCATGCAGTACCAGGCGGACATCCTCGGCATCGCCGTGCGGCGTGGGGCCAACGTGGAGAGCACGGCCTGGGGGGCGGCGATGCTCGCGGGCCTCGCCGTGGGCTTCTGGTCGGATCCCCAGGCCATCCCGGTGTTCGGCGGCCTCAAGCACTTCGAGCCGCAGATGCCCGATGATCGGCGTGCGGCCGTGCGCCACGACTGGGCGCGAGCGGTGGAGCGCTCGCGGGAGTGGATCGAGCCCCTCACGACGCCCCAGCCCGCGGTGAGCTGACATGATGAAGTGGTGGGGCTGGGGCGCGCCGGACAAGGCCTACTCGCTGGAGCGCAAGCCCCAGTTCTGGCCGTTTCTCGAGGCGCGCCTGGGTCCTGCCGTCGGCGAGCCCGCTCCGGTGGTGGCGCTCGAGGCGATCGCCCTGCCGCCGAGCCGCCTGTCGGTCGAGCATCGCAAGGCCCTCGCGGCCATCGTGGGCGCCGATGCCGTCACCACCGACCATGCCGAGCGGGTTCGCCACAGCTACGGCAAGAGCTACCGGGACCTGGTACGGATCCGCCGGGGCGAGGTGCTCCGTGCGCCGGATGCCATTGTCTACCCTGGGAGCCACGAGGAGGTCCAGGCCGTCCTGGACTGCGCCCGCGAGGCGGGCTGGCGCGTGATCCCCTTCGGGGGCGGCACGAGCGTGGTGGGGGGCGTCGAGGTTCCCCCGGAACATGCGGGGGAGGTCTTCGTGACCTTGGACCTCGCGCGCATGGATCGCGTCCTCTCGGTGGATGCGGTGTCGGGCACCGCCCGGATCCAGGCGGGGGTGTTCGGGCCCGCCCTCGAGGAGCAGCTGGGTCGCGAGGGCCACACCCTCGGCCACTTCCCCCAGTCCTTCGAGTTCTCGACCCTGGGCGGTTGGATCGCGACCCGCTCGGCCGGCCAGCAGTCCACCCGGTATGGCAAGATCGAGGAGATGGTGGTGGGCCTGCGCATGGCGACCCCTCGGGGGACCTTCGAGGTCAAGCCCATGCCGGCCCAGGCCGCGGGGCCCAGCCTCAAGGAGCTGGTGGTCGGCTCGGAGGGCCTCCTGGGCGTCATCACGGAGGCGACCGTCAAGATCCATCGCCTGCCGCCCGTGCGGGATTACCGGGGCTACCTGGTGCCGAGCTTCGAGGCGGGCATGCAGGCCATCCGCGCGTTGATGCGTCAGGACTTGCGGCCTGCGACGGTGCGCCTGTCCGATCGGCAGGAGACCGAGCTTCTCTTCAGGCTGCGCGAGGCAACCACCTCACCGGTCGAGGACCTGATCCAGAGGGCGGGCAAGTACTTCCTCACGCGGGGCGGGACCGTCGAGTTCGAGGGGCGTTGCATGCTCCTGGTAGGCTTTGAGGGCGAGGCGAGCCACGTGGTGGCACAGTGGGAGGTCGCGCGCCCCTTGCTCAAGCACTTCGACGCCCTGTCGCTCGGGGCCTCGGTCGGTCGCTCGTGGTTCAAGTCCCGGTTCGATCTGCCCTACCTTCGCGACACCTTGCTCGACCGGGGAGTGATGGTGGATACCCTCGAGACGGCCACCGAGTGGGCCAACCTGCCCGCACTGTACCAGGCGGTGGACCGGGCGCTGCGCGAGGCGATCGCCGGATCCGGGGTCGCGCCCTTCGTCATGTGCCATGTCTCTCACGCCTACCACGATGGGGCGTCGTTGTACTTCACGTTCGCCGGGCGCCAGTTGCCCGGCCGCGAGCTGGAGCAGTGGGCGGACGCCAAGCGGGTGGCCACCGACTGCCTGGTCCGAAATGGCGGTGCGCTCAGCCACCACCATGCCATCGGGCTCGACCATGCCCCGTGGATGCGAGAGTACGTCGGGTCGATCGGGATCGATGCTCTCGCCGCCTTGAAGGACGCCTTCGATCCAACCGGGTATATGAATCCCGGCAAGCTTTTTGGGGATAGGGCTGCTGATTCTTCCACGCCGAAGGGAGCCTAGACCATGTTGTCGCGTGAACTGTCCGCCACGTCTCGTCGGGTCACGCTGGAGCGTTTGCCCAAGGAGAGCTGGGACCTCCTGGTCATCGGAGGGGGTATCACCGGGGCGGGCATCGCCCTGGAAGGCGCCCTCCGGGGCCTCAAGGTGGCGCTTGTCGAGCGCGACGACTTTGCGAGCGGCACCAGCAGCAAGAGCTCCAAGCTTCTGCACGGAGGCCTGCGGTACCTCGAGCACGGCGAGTTTCGCCTGGTGCACGAGGCCCTGACCCAGCGCAACAAGCTCTTCCACGACGCCTCGCACCTGGCCAAGGAGTTGCCCTTCCTCTTCCCCATCTACGACGAGTACGGCGACAACCTGACGGTCATGAACGCGGGTCTCTGGCTCTACGACGGCTTATCGAGCACCTCGGAGTTCCGCATGGGCCGCCTGCACCGCAAGCTGCGCCCCCAGGAGACCTTGGAGCAGGAGCCGACCCTGCGGCTCGATCGCATGAAGGGCTCGTTGGCCTACATCGACGGCCTCACCGAGGACGCGCGCATGACCGTCGAGACCATCAAGACGGCCGCCACCTGGGGGGCGGCGATCGCGAACCACGTCGAGGTGACGGCCTTCAACAAGGGCCCCGACGGCAAGGTGACGGGCGTGACGGTGCGCGACCTTTTGAGCCACGAGACCTACAGCGTCTTCGCGCGCCGGGTGATCAACGCGACCGGCCCCTGGTCCGATCGGCTCGCCCGCCTCGAGGACCCCGAGGCCAAGCCGCGCCTCAAGCCGACCAAGGGTGTGCACCTGGTCGTCCGTAAGTTCACCGAGAAGGCCATCGTTCTCAAGAGCCACGAGCCCAAGGATCCCAAGAAGAAGCGCTGGATGTTCATCATCCCGTACGGTGAGCGCACGATCATCGGGACCACGGACACGGCCCACGCGGACGACGGCACCGACGCGTACCTGGACCGCGACATCTACGCGAGCCCCGCGGAGATCCAGTACATCCTCGACTCGGCAAACGACGTCTGTCCGGGGGCCAATCTGAAGCCCGAGGACGTGATCGCCTCCTTCGCGGGGTGGCGTCCGCTCATCGCGCCGCCGGGCGAGGGCGTCTCGGAGTCCGAGATCTCCCGCGAGCACGAGATCTTCATCTCGCCGGCGGGCGTCATCGGCATCGCGGGCGGCAAGTACACGACCTACCGCTCCATGGCCCGTCAGGTCGTGGAGGTGGCGGTCAAGAGCCTGCGCGAGGAGGCCTGGCTTCCGGAGCTCGCGAACCGGCACTGTGACGAGGTGCCCTTGAGCGGCGGCGACCTGCCCTCGGGGGATTTCGACACGTACCTCCAGTACGCCATGGAGACCCATCCGACCATCGAGCCGAGCCTCATCCGGATGCTCGTCTCGCGCTACGGCAGCAACTATCTCGTCATCCTGTCCCTGATGCAGGCGGACCGTGGCCTCGACCGCTTCATCGTGGGTCTCAGCCCGGAGACGCCGCTGTTGCGGGCGGAGATCGCTTACTTCGTGCGCTTCGAGATGGCGGTCACGCTCCTCGACGTCATGATGCGCCGCACGCGCCTCAACCTGCTGGACGCCCACCAGGGCCTCGAGGCGGTGGACGAGATCGCGGCGGTCATGAGCGGTGCCCTGCAGACGCTGGAAGGCTGGACGGAAGAGGAGCGCATGCAGTGGGTCGAGGCCCAGGTGCGGGCGTATCAGCAGGAGATCGAGAAGGCGCGGGCGATCGCGGCGGGCCAGGACCCGAAGGATCAGACGCAGGGGACCCCTGCCTAGGGCCTAGATTACCGCCAACTCGCGGCTCGCCGAGGCGGTGGGCGCGTTGTGCCGGGGCGAGCCGTCGAAGTAGTCAGACGGGATGACGACGCTGTAGGTGCCCGGGGCCAAGGTGAGGTCGAGCATAACGGACTCATCGTTCTTCCAGAAACCCTGGACCTGAACGCCGCAGGCATCCCAGCTGGTAACCATTCGACCGGTAACCGTGACGGTCTTCAGGGATTGGTCCACCGTCGCCTTGAAAGTTTCAGGCAGCGCCCGGGAGGTCTGCTGTCCACCTAGTTGGTAAAAACGAATGAGGATGGAGAACGGGGCGTTCGCCACCACCTGTTTTGGCAGGTCTACATAGTAGATTCGGGCGTTGCCTTCCTGGCTCTTGGGGCAGGATGTGATGCCGAGCAAGTCGGCGCAGCCCGAAAGGATGAAACCAAGCGTGAACAGGATTGGAAGGGCGCGCAAGGGGGGACCTCCTATGCGGCTGAACTAGAATTCTTTCCTGAATCCTAACATAAAGCCATCATTGAGGTTGGCCGTCGGCTGGGCGCTCAGCATCGGGAACCCGTACCGACCGTTGATCTGGTCCAGCCCCCAGCGCGTGAACTTCCCGACCCCGATACCCAAAAGGGCCCCTGCCAGGATGTCTGACGGGTAGTGCAGTCCGTTGTAGATGCGCGAGTACGAGACAAGGGCCGCGATCCCGTAGGCCGGCCACGCCAGCTTCGGGTTATAGTCGGCCAGCACCGTCGCCGCCGCGAACGACACCGCCGCATGGCCCGACGGGAAGGAGAGCGGATCGTCCTCCATCTTGCCATTTGGGGTCTTCAGGTCCGGATAAGTCATGTAGGGGCGCGGGCGGTTGAAGAGCGGCTTGATGGCTGCCTCGGCCCCATAGGCGAGTCCTTCGGAGGCGAGGACCAGGATGGGAGCCGTGACCCCTTCGGGGTTCGAGACCACCCCCAATAGCAGGGGCGCCGCGATGACGAAGCCCGTGTGCGACAGGACCCCCA
>DATNQJ010000437.1:0-3575 GCA_036704085.1 Stenomitos sp. | reverse complement strand
GCTGTTGCCGCGGCGCTCGACCGTTCTGAACCCCGTTAGGGTGAGACGAAATTCTTGAGCTCCTGGGTGTAACTCGTGGTGGAGCCGCTCGCGGTGTTCGTTATCTCGAGCTTGATCATCCCCACCCCCGGCGCGAAGTAGAAGTACATCTTCTGCGCCGCGTTGGGGGTCACGAGGTTCACCTTGGCCGCACCCTGGAAGGTCTTGAAGGGGACGGTCACGTCGACGGCGCCTTCGGACTTGTAGACGGCCGGAAGGCCGTTAAAGGTCCCGGAGAAGGTGACGCTCTGGGTCGAGGTCAGATCCAGCGCGAAGTCAGGGGTCATGGCGTTGTGGCCCGTGATCTTGAAGGTGGCCACGTCGCCCTGGACCTCGGTGACCTCGTTGGTGGTCTCACCGGTGGTCGTGGTGCCGCCTTCGACGTAGGTCTCCGCGTAGGTCCACTTCATCCCCTTCTTGAGGGTGGGGTGGTAGTCCTTCCAGAACGTCGAATCGACCGTGGTACCCGCCGTGGGAACGGTGGGGACGGGCGTGCAAGCGATCTGGGGCAGGGCGGCGAGGGCCAGGGCCAGGACGGCATGGCGGGGGGTGAGTCGCATGGGGCGAGTACTCCGTAGGGGGTGACGTAAAACCGAACGCCCCATTGTACGGTACTGCTGGCAGTCAAGCAAGGTCGGAGAAGGCGGTTAGATTTCCGGAAAGGCCTGCGGCAGCGGGGTCTCCGGGGTGGGGGGCGCGGGTGCGAGCACCGGATCCCGCTCCCGCTGCTGCTTGAGCCAGAAGCGCAGGGTGGTGACGATGACGGCGGTGACGGGAATGGCGAGCAGGATGCCCAAGAAGCCCGCGACCTTGCCGCCCATGAGCACCGCCGCGATGATGAGCACCGGGTGCAGCCCCGTGGTGTGGCTCATGACGCGGGGCGCGATGATGTTGTCCTTGATCCACCAGATGAGCAGACCCGCAAAGAGCACCTTGCCGAAGATGGCGCCCCCTTGCAGGGCCGCGAGGGAGAGGGCGGTGCCGAGCCCCAGGTAGAGCCCGAAGTAGGGGATGATCTCGGCGGTGCCCCAGATGAGGCCCGCGACGATGCCGTAGTCCATCCCGAGCAGGGTGAAGGACATGGAGGCCGCGAGCATGACCACGCTGGCGTTGAGCAGCTGGCCGCGCAGGTAGCGGTTGAGGCTGTGATCGAGCTCGATGCGCAGGTACTCGCCCTGGGTGGCGACGCGCGGCGGCATGAGGGCCATGACCGAGCGCCAGAGGCGCGGGCCGTCCTTGAGGAAGTAGAAGGCGCAGACCAGGATCATGGCCGTGCTGAAGAAGCCCGAGAAGGAGCCCATCAAGAGGCCCGGGAGGTTGGTGGCGACGTTCTGGCCGAGCCCTTCCAGGCGAGGCAGGAGCCAGGTGTCCAGCCGGAGGTCCGCCTGGATCTGGCGCGAGGCGAGGCGCTCGCTCAGCTGGTTGAGCTGGGCCTGGACGTTGACGAGCTCACCGGGCAGATGCCCCAGGAGCATCTGGATCTGGCCCACCAGGAGCGGCACGAGCAGGCTGACGCCGATGCCCGCGACGAGCACGAAGAGCGCCACGACCAGGCCCACCGCCAGCCAGCGCGGCATGCGCCGGCTCAGGGGCTCGACGGCCATCTGGAGGACGTAGGCGACCAGCATGGCGCTCACCAGGACGGTCAGGACCTCCTGCATGTAGGCCATCGCCTGGAGCGCGACGTACCCGAGCCCGATCCAGAGGAGGAAGGTAGCGCTGCGGAAGAAGGATTCAGACCAGTTGCGGTTCATACCCTCGCCAGATACGGATCACACCACAGGGACGCCCATTGCATCGGATTCTTGACGGGCACCGGATCCTGGCCCGTGGCGAGGTTCGGCGCGGGGTTGATCCCTTCGGGCAGGCTCAAGATCTCGCTGGCGTAGAAGACGACCCCTTCCTCGAGCTGGTGCGCGAGGTTGGTGGCGAGGAACTCCTCTAGCGCCGCATGCTCGTCGAGCTCCGAGAGGATGCGTAGCAAGTGGGGCGTCTCGCGCGGCCAGCAGACGGCTTCGTGGTACTGCTCGTCGCCGAAGAAGATCCGCTCGGCGCTGTCCTTGGCGATGACGCCAAAGGCGGCCGGGCGGCCCCCCCGGCTGCGGCTCACCAGCAGGTGCGAGCGCACGGTCGTCCAGACCGCCGCAAGCTCCTGACGGGTGAAGACGCGGCTTCCCAACAGTGCCACCGCCTCGATGCCAGGCGACGTCACCATCGGGTCGGGGCGACCCTCCTTGGTGATGAGATTATACAAGAACCCGACCCCGGAGTTCCAGAAAAGGCGCTTGTAATTGCCGATCGCGCGGTCGTAAAGCCTTCGGGTCTTGTCGGCGAGCGCCGAATCTCCCACCAGGTCGCACAGACTCAGCCCCACCTCGAGCATCCGGATCCACTGGGCGTTGATCTCGGGCAGGTAGAAGGCGCTTTGCTGGTACTGCTCGCGGGCGTAGTGGGCGTCCTGGAAGTGCCGAATGGCCTCGCTCTGCCACTGCCGATCCACCCGGATGGGCAGGTCGGCGACCTCGAAGCCGTCCACCGTGAGGGTCCGGCGGCCGTTGATCCACGAGTAGTGCGGGACGGTCAAGAGGAGCCCGGTCTTGGCGAGCGCGGGGGCCCCGGGGCAGCCTGGCGTCTCGAAGGCCGTGAGCGTCCGCTTGAAGAGGGCGTAGAGGTCCGTGGCGAGCTGCGGCTCGTCAAGATAGAGGGCGTGCTCGGAGAGGAGCACGAAGAGCGTGAGGACCGGATCCGCATTCTGATAGAAGTCCGATGGCAGGCGGCCGGTGCGCTGGAAGTGAGCGAGGTCTGCCGTGTGATCGGGCAGCCGGTTGGGCAGGCGCCCCGACTCGGGGTCCTGGTAGCGCAGGGCGAGGTGCAGGGCGTCCCGGATGCGGCCGGCGCGCCCGAGGCGCTCGAGTGTCCGGTGGTTGTGCAGGAGGCTCACGAACAGGGGGCGCAGCCAGGCGGTGCGGAACCACCAGCCTCCCACCTCCGGGACCCGGTAGCCGCCGATGGGGATGCCGAACTTCTCGGCCATCACGTAGGCCCGGGTGACCACCTCGGGGCTCGCCTCGGGCAGGGCCGCGGCGCAGGCGGCGTACGCCGCGTCCTGGGCCGCTGCGAGGCCGCCATGCTCCACCAGGACGTCGCGCGCGGCCTGGACGGCCTCCTCCTCGGTGGCGGCCGCGGCGACGGTGAGACCGACCTCGTCCGCGAGCCGGAACACCATCCGACCGAGCGTCACGCCCCGGAAGTACTCGCGCTTGAACTGGACCTGGCCCTGGACGCCCTCGCGATCGCCCGACCCCAGGCGATAGAAGAGGTCCCAGACCTGGCGCTCGGGCTGCAGGCTGAAGTCTTGGCTCGTGGCGATCGCCACCTGGCGATGGTTGGCCACGGTGAGCAGCCGCGCCTCCTGGCGGGCGATCTGGTGCCCCTCGGGATCCGAGTAGTAGAACATGTGGCGCAGATCGAAGATGGGCTTGAGCTGAAGCTCGGCCTCAGGCCCGGTCCAGCGGTAGCGGATGGAGAGCACGCCC
>DATNQJ010000436.1:0-7457 GCA_036704085.1 Stenomitos sp. | reverse complement strand
GATCGGGGGCGTAGCGGAAGGAGAGGTTCCGGACCTCGAGGCCGCCTTGCCAGGAGGGCGGCGCCAGGGCGGTGGGCAGGTCGGAGACGTCCGGCGCCTCCTCGAGGATTGCCTGGATCCGGGCCATGGAGGCCGTGGCGCGCTGGACGAGGTTGATGACCCAGCCCATGGCGAGCATGGGCCAGACGAGCATGCCGAGGTAGCTGTTGAAGGCGACGAACTGACCGAGCGTCAGCTCGCCGCCCAGCACCAGCACCCCGCCGTAGCCGAGCGCGATGACCGTGCTCAGGCCCCCCAGGAGCGTGATGGTCGGGTCGTTGAGGGCGTTGAGGCGGGTGAGGGTCATGTAGCGATCGTAGTAGGCGGCGTTGTCCGTCTGGAAGCGCTCCGTGATGGCTTGCTCCTGGGCAAAGGCCTTGATGACGCGTGCCCCGGAGAGGCTCTCTTGCACCCGCTCGGAGAGGGTGCCGAAGGCCGCTTGCACGGCCTTGAAGCGCGTGTGGATGGAGCGCCCCAGCCCCCACTCGAACAGGATCAGGAGGGGCAAGGGCACCAGCGCCGCGAGCGTCAGCTTCCAGTGGATGGTGCCCGCCATGGTGGCGAGCGTCAGCGTCACCATGATGAGGCCGTCGCAGCCCGCCATGATCCCCTCGCCGAGCACCCCGCGAATGGCCTGCAGATCGTTGGTGGCATGGGCCATCAGGTCGCCGATCGAGTGCCGCTGGTAGAAGCGCGCCGACATGCGCTGCAGGTGCCGGAAGAGGCGATCGCGCAGCTCGAACTCGACCATGCGCGCGGTCCCGAAGATGTTCATGCGCCACAGGTAGCGGAACACCGCGACCACCGCGGCGATCGCCAGGAGCGCCGCCGCGTAGCGCCAGAGCGAGACCACCGCGAGGCGCTGGGCCCGGGCCGCGTCGATGAAGCGGCCGACGAGCCAGGGAACCGTCAGGTTGCCGATGTCGACGATCAGCAGCGAGGCGACGCCGATCGCATAGCGGCGGCGATGGCGCCAGATGAGACCCGCGAGGGTCCGGAGTTCGCGTTGCACGAGCGCTCTTTCACGTGAGGCGGGGCCTTGTTCGATCCATTATAGCCAGGGCGTGTAGGGGGCGCAAACCACGCCGAGAAGCGCCCTTCAGCCGGAGGGAGCGGGGGCGTCTTAATCAAAGCTTTCCGTAAGTCGAGATTAAGGTTCGGCGATAAGGAGAGGAGTTCGCGCTCTTGCTCGGGAGGTATCCATGATCCGCCGTTCGCTACTGGGCTTGTTGGCCGTCTCGCTTCTCGCCGCCGGCTGCGGCGGGGCCCCCACGGCCGTGGGTACGCCGGGCCTCAAGTCGACCATGTCGCGGCCCGAGCAGAAGGCTCGCGCCAAGTCCATCATCTCCAATCATCAGGCTCTCTACGCCAAGCACCAGATCCTCGTGCAGGCGAGCGGCATGACCGAAGGCAACCTGCCCATCAAGGGCGCCAAGGTGACCGAGTCCTTCCAGGGCTACCAGGTCCACGAGTTGCCCGCCAATGTCTCGCTGGATCAGGCACTCGATGCCTACTACGCGGACGGCCGCGTGGCGAGCGCGCAGCCCCTGGTCCTGCACACCACCAGCGAGCAGCCCGTGACCGATCCGACAGCGCCGGTGGTGCCGTCGCTCGGGACCGTGACCAACGACCCGGACCTCTTCCAGCAGTACTGGCTCGACAAGGTCAAGGCGCCCCAGGCATGGGAGCTCACGAAGGGCAACCCCGAGGTGGTCGTGGCGGTGCTCGATACGGGGGTCGACTACACCCATCCGGATCTCAAGGGTCAGGTCGTCAACGCGCCCGACTTCGGCGCCAACGACGAGGACTCGCTCGACGAGGGCGGACATGGCACGCACGTCGCGGGCATCATCGCGGCGGCCGGCAACAACGGCGAGGGTGGCAGCGGCATTGCCCCCGACTGCAAGGTCATGGCCGTCAAGGTCTTCAAGCCCTTCTACGACAACGGTCAGTACCTCGGCTTCTATGCCGATGACCTGGATATCGCACGCGGCATCTACTACGCCGCCACGCACGGGGCCAAGATCATCAACATGAGCCTCGGCGGCCACGGCATCGCCCCGGTGATTCAGTCGGTCTGCGACGACGCGGCGGGCCGCGGGGTGGTGGTCCTGGCGGCGGCGGGCAACGACCATGAGAACGATCTCTCGGACCTCTCGCCCGCCGGCGTGGCGAGCGTGATCCCGGTGGTGGCCACTGACGCCACCGATCGGATCTCCAGCTTCTCGAACTTCGGGCGCATGGACGCCCTGTCGGCGCCCGGCGCGAGCATCTACTCGACGGTGCCGTCGTATCAGCCCAAGTACGGCCACAAGGGCCCCTTGAACTACAACTACCTCGACGGGACCTCCATGGCCTGCCCGGTGACTGCCGGCGCCACGGCCCTCGTCACCTCCTACATGCTCACCCAGGTGCGCGACTTCTTCGCGAGCCGCCAGATCGATCTCAAGGTGAGTCCGATGGATCTGCCCGCCGACGAGATCGCCAACGCCCTGCGCTACTCGGCGGTCGATCTGGGCGCGTGGGACCGTGATCCCGTCTACGGCTACGGCCGGATCAACGTGGCGGCGGCCCGCAAGAAGCTGCAAGACAAGGAAGTCGTCCGGGGCATCGCCAACAAGGTCTACCGCAAGCTCCTGAGCGACTCGTAGCCCTTGACCGAATAATGTCCTACCGTTAACCGCCTGTTAAAGAACTTCACGCAAGATCGGTCGCCGGGAGGCGATAACCATCCAAGCAAGCACTCGGTTCGCGCCAGAGAGGTTATGACCAATGCGCAGCACGCTTCAAAAGGTTTGGCTCGGAGTAGCCCTGACGGCCGTCATCGGCCTGGTCGGTTGCGGTACCCCCACGACGCTCTCGACAGCGCGGGTCGCCACGACCAGCACCCAGCTCGAGGCCCTTGCCGTACCCCCTCAGAGCGCCTTCAAGACGTTCGACGTCGTTGTCACGAAGATCCTGCCGGACGACAACAGCGGCCTGACCCACCAGAACTTCGTCGTGAAGACGGTGAAGAGCGGTGAGATCTACAACGTCAACAACAGCACGACCCACGGCAGCGAGGTCGTAGGCCTGCATGTCGGCGAGAACCTCGAGATCCGCGGCGTGGTCTACAAGGACACCAAGAGCCAGGGCATCCACTGGACGCACCACGCGGACAAGCCGGGCGATGCGGGCTGGATCAAGGACGAGGACGGCAAGGTTTTCGAATAAGCCTCAGGAAGGTCAACCGATCTACCCCCCCTTCCCCCCCTGCTAGGGGGGGCTTTGTTTTGGGTCCCCCGGTAGGGGGACCTTTCGGTTTGTCGCTGTCGTGGAAGTTTGCCTTCCCGGACGAGTCGCGTACGACGGGGAGCTTGAATCCCGCAGGGATTCAAGCCAGTATGCACCCCCTAGCAGGGGGGGATGGGGGGGTAGATCCGTAACCCCTCCGAGGGCGTCTTACAAAAACGGATTCGACACCCGCTCCTGCCCGATGGTCGTGAGCTCGCCGTGCCCGGGGATGACGACCGTTTCGTCGTCCAGGCTCATCAGCCGCTCGTGGATCGAGCGCATGATCTCGGGGAACGAGCCGCCCCAGAGGTCCGTGCGCCCGATGCCGCCCGCGAACAGCGTATCGCCCGTCAGCACCAGCTTCGCCGCGCCCACGTGCAGGCAGATGCTGCCGGGCGTGTGGCCCGGCGTGTGGACCACCGCGCCGGACTCTCGGCCCCAGGCGAGCACCTCGCCGTCGAGGACGTACCGATCCACCGGCGGCGGCGATCCGAGCGTCATGCCGAACATCCGGCCCTGCATGGGCACGTTCTCGTAGAGGTCGCGATCGCCCTCATGCAGGAGGATCTCGCCGCCGCGCGCGGCCTTCAGGTCCCCGGTCCCGAGCACGTGGTCGAAGTGGGCATGGGTGTGGAACAGGTGCTTGACCTTGAGGTTGTGCCGGTCGAGCACCTCCCGGATGGCCGCGACGTCGCCGCCCGGATCCACGACCACGGCCTCGCCCGTCTCGGGACAGCCGAGCACGGTGCAGTTGCACCCCAAAGGACCCACGGCGAGCGTTTCAACGATCACGACGACCTGCCTTTCTGTCACTCACGGATTCTATCGGATTAATCGCGAGAGCACCAAACCAAACCAGGCATGTGTCGCCTATGGCCGCCGAGAGGCGGCTCGTAGGAACAGTTTCGTTTGGCGCTCCAACTTGCTAAGATGACGGCCAAAGGAGTACCCGATGAACCAAGAACCCTCTATCCGCGTCATGCTCATGCCCAAGGACACCAACGCCTTCGGGACCATCTTCGGCGGGGTCATCCTCAGCCACATCGATATCGCCGGGGCCGTCGAGGCCCGCAAGTATACCCGCAAGCGCCTGGTCACCGTGGCCATGCGCGAGGTCATCTTCCACGAGCCGGTCTACGTCGGCGACACCGTGAGCCTGTACACGGCCCTGGTCCGCAAGGGCCGCACCAGCATCACCGTGAAGATCTGCGTCGAGGCCCAGCGCGCCCTGGACCCGGACGTCACCGTCCGCGTCACCGAGGCCGAGGCCGTGTTCGTCGCCATCGGCGACGACGGCAAGCCTACCCCCATCGAGGACTAGGCTCTCACGATCGGACCGAAGGCCGGGCTCCACCGCGGTGGAGCCCGGCCTTCCTCGTTTCGATGGGCGCCCCCGACTAGCGGGTCAGCAGGTCCACCAGCAGGCGCACGCCGTGGCCGGTGCCACCCTTGGCCTCGTAGGCGCGGTCGTGGTCGATCCAGGACGGCCCGGCGATGTCCAGGTGCGCCCAGGGGCGCTTGCCCGCGAACTTCTGAAGGAACTTGGCAGCGTGGATGGCATCCCCGCGCGAGCGGCCGATGTTCCGCCAATCCGCAATGTCGCTCTCGATCTGCTCGTCGTACACGTCCCAGGTGGGCATGGGCCACACCTTCTCGCCCGTCCGGGCGCTGGACTCCATGAGGCGATCGCTCAGCTCCTGGTCGTTGCTGAAGAGCCCCGTCACCAGGCCACCCAGGGCGACGATGATCGAGCCCGTGAGGGTCGCAAGGTCGATGGTCGCCACGGGGTCGTAGTTCTTGTCGGCGTAGCCCAGGGCGTCCGAGAGGACGATCCGGCCCTCGGCGTCGGTGTCGAGCACCTCGACCGTCAGGCCGTTGTAGCTCTTCAGGATGTCACCGGGCTTGTAGGCGCTGCCGCTCGGCTTGTTGTCGGTGACCGAAAGGAAGCCCACCACGTTGACCGGGGCCTTGAGGTCGGCAAGGGCGCGCATGACGCCGAGCACCGTGGCCGCACCCGCCATGTCGGACTTCATCTCCTCCATGCCCGAGGCCGGCTTGATGCAGACGCCGCCCGTGTCGAAGGTGATGCCCTTGCCCACCAGGGCGTAAGGCTTGTCCTTCTTCTTGCCGCCCCAGTACTCGATGATGATGAAGGCCGGAGGCTCGGTCGAGCCCTTGTTGACGGCCAGGAGGCAGCCGAAGCCCTGGGCCTCGAGCTCCTTCTTGCCCAGGACCTTGACGATGAGGTCCCGGGGACCGGCCATCTCGCGGGCCTCGCGGACCAGGTCCGAGGCCATCAGGAAGTTGGCCGGGCGGTTGACCAGGTCGCGCACCCAGGTGACCGCCTCGGAGGTGGCCACGCCCAGATCGAGGCCGGCTTCGGCGTCCTTGGTGACCTTCGGCAGCACCAGCGTCAGGTGCTCGACCGGGCTCGGCGCCTCTTCCTTGGTCAGGGGGCCCCGCATCTCGTCGTAGCTGTACAGCCCCAGCTCGACGCCCTCGACCAGGGCCTGGACGAGCTCGCGATCGCCGGGGTGCGAGAATCCCGCGAGGACCAAGCGCTTGGCCTTGAGCTCGCGCGCGGCCTTGGCACCCGTGGCGGCCGCCTGGCGGATCTTGTCCAGCGTCAGCTCCGAGGGCTTGCCGAGACCGACCAGGATCACCCGCTTGGCCTTGCCGGCTCCGTAGAGGGTGTAGGTCTCGTTGAGAGAGGGCTTGAAGTCGCCCAGGGCGAGCACGGCCGACACCTGGCCTCCCGCCGCCTGATCGATGGCTGCGAGCTCCGCGCTCAGGGGCGTCTCTTCGAAAAGGCCCACGACGAGGGCATCGGCCACCAGGGCCGTGGGGGTTCCTGCTTTAAGCTGGATATTCACTGACCTTCAACCTCTCTTAATGCGGCAGCCTATTCTAACATATCGGCGCCGGGATGATCGGTGGCCTGGGTACGTCCTGGCGTGTTCATGCCGATCGAGCCTTGACCAGTTGCTTCAGGGGTGCGAAGGTAGGCCTAGTCGAACGCTGCAGTTGCTTGTAAACAGCGCGTTTGGACGGACCGGTCCATGGGGAGAGTCAGGGTGACGACGAAGCGCATTCTCATTGTCGACGATGAGGACGACATCCGGGAGGTCGCCAAGCTCAGCCTCGAGCTGATGGGCGCGATCGAGGTCATCCCGGCGAGCTCCGGCCACGAGGCCCTCGAAAAGGCCCGGCTCGAGCTCCCGGATGCCATCCTGCTCGACGTCATGATGCCCGACATGGACGGTCCCGCGACCTTCCATCACCTGCAGGCCCAGGCCGAGACCCGTGCCATTCCGGTCGTACTCCTCACGGCCAAGGTCCAGTCGAGCGATCGCCGCCAGTTCGCCGATCTGGGCGTCCAGGGCGTCATCGCGAAGCCCTTCGATCCGATGCAGCTCGCCGAGCAGGTGTGCGCCCTGTTGGGGTGGCGCGCATGAGCGACGAGGCCAAGCAACGGGCCACCGAAGCGGCGATCGCGGGCGTCTGGCTGCGGATGCGCCCGACCGTCCTCGCCCGCTTCACGGCCGTCGAGCAGGCGCTCGCGGCGGCTCGGGACGGCGCCCTCGAGGAGGGGCTGCGCGAGCAGGCCCTGCATGAGGCCCACAAGCTCGCAGGCTCGCTCGGCATGTTCGGCTTCCCGGAGGGCTCCGATCTCGCCAAGGAGCTGGAGAAGTCCCTGCGTCAGGGCCTCGGGGCCGCCGCCGCCGCCCGGTTCATCGAGCGGCTTGGCGACCTCAAGACCCTTCTCGGGGCTTAGCTTTTCGCCTTCAGGCTTCCGAGATCCTTGAGGATCGCCTCATTGTTCGGCATGCCGTCATAGACGAAGCGGATGACGCCCGCGCGGTCCACGACGAAGGTCCGACGCTGGGCGAACCGGAAGGGACCCATCCCCCCGGCCGACCGATACTGCTCTGCTGTCTTGCCGCCCTCGTCGGACAGGAACGGGAAGTCGGCGGCGCAGTGGACCGCGAACTTGTGCTGGGTGCTCTGGTCGTCGTAGCTGATGCCCAGCACCTGGGCTCCGAGCGCCTGGAACTTCGGAAGGTCTCGACCGAAACCCTTCATCTCGGCCTCTCAGCCGGGGGTGAAGGCCTTCGGGAAGAAGGCCAGCACGACGAACTTGCCCC
>DATNQJ010000435.1:0-5317 GCA_036704085.1 Stenomitos sp. | reverse complement strand
GGGGGCGATGGCGTTGCAGGCAGTTTCGATGGCCGTTGCAAGCATGTCTTGGTGTTTCAATGCTACCATCCGTTCGACGAGCTTCATACGGGGCGACCGTTCATGACGGGGCGGGGGAGCGCCCCGCCCGTCGTCGGCGGGGCCGTCACCTTGGCCGGCCAGATCCGGAACGTGAGGCGCGTGAAGCGCTCGTCGAGATAGAAGCCGGCATAGGTCCAGTGGAAGAGCTTGGTGGCGATGGCCCCGCGGGGGTACGCCAAGAGCCAGATCTGCACGACGTAGAGGGCGGCGAAGCACACCCCGACCCAGAGGGCGAGCGGCAAGGACGGGCCGCCCGATTCCGGGACCAGTCGCCCGAAGACCAGGTGCCAGAAGACGTACAACTGCGTGAGCATCAGGATGCGCACCACCCCGCGCGCCAGCGACTGCTTGGGATGCTCTGCCGCCCCCCAGAGTAAGGGAGCGAGGCCCAACCCGACGATGGCGATCGCGACGACCGGCAGGTTCAGCCCGGGCCACCATGCCTTCCAAGCGATCGCCGAGCCCTCCACCAGCCCCAGGGAAATGGGCAACCCGATCAGGCGGTACAGCACCGTCCGATGGGCGGGCTTCGCCGGCCAGGTGGGCGCCAGATCGTGCCGACGGGCGTCGAGGACGGTGTCGCCGCTCGACAGGAAGGCATGCGCCTTGTAGAGCGAGTGCGCCACCAGGTGCAACAGGGCCAGTTCATACAGCCCAAGCCCACATTCCATGAGCATGAAGCCCATCTGCGCGCAGGTGGACCAGGCGAGGCGCACCTTGATGCTGATGCGCGTCATCATGACGAGCCCCGCCAGGGCGGCCGTCAGGGTGCCGACGACCACCAAGATCACCCGGGCTGTCGGCGTGGCGGCGATCAGGGGGGCCAGCCGGATCAGCACGAACCCGCCGATGTTCACGACGCCTGCGTGCTGCAGGGCCGAGACCGGCGTGGGGGCCTCCATGACCTGGATCAACCAGCCGTGCACCGGGAGCTGGGCGGACTTCAGGATGGCGGCCAAGGCGATGAGGACCGCCGCCAGGTGGAACGAGGGCGGCAGGGAGGTCGCATGGGCGACGAAGGCGGAGAGGCCTTCGAGCTCCATGGTGCCGGTGGCGCGATAGATCAAGAGCAGAGCGAACAGTAGGCACGTCTCCGCCATGCGGCTGGCCAGAAACTTCTTGTGGGCCACGATCTGCGCCTGAGCCCGTTCGGCATGGAACGTGAGCAGGTGATGGAGGCTGAGGCTGCTCGCGGTCCAGGCCAACGCGAGCACGAGGAGGTTGTGGGTGAGGATGAGGGTGCCCACGGAGGCAAAGGTGAACAGCAGGGCCGCCACGTAACGCGCCTGTCCCGATTCCCCCTCGAGGTAGCGGTGCGAGAAGCGCACGATCACCCACCCGAGGAGGGCGACGAGGGTCGCCGTCACCCACCCGATGGTGTCGACCCGTTCGAGCACGAACCGGGCCTGCACCAGCGAGCCGGTCCCGAGCGCCACGGCAGTCATCAGCCCCGCCACGGTCGCGCTGCGCGCCACCCACCAGACGTGCTGGCGCATGGACATGGCCAGGACGCACGCCAGCAGATAGAGGGCCGGCAAGATAGACCAAAGAGGCATCGAAACCACTGTCATTCCACTCCCTACCGTGCCTCACTCCGACCCACCGAGGATGTGAGGGCTTCCCGGACGGGGGCCGGGACCAGCGACGAAGCCCAGCCCCGAACTCCCACGGATCGGGGCGTGCATGCCCGTGGGACGGGCGACTTCGGCCGGTGTCTGGAAGCCCGGCGTAGTTTGCGGGCGTTTCTAATTATACCAGGCGCCGATCTGCCGACCAGGCATCGTCCCCAAACCGGGTCCTGTGGCGTCCAAGTACCCCTTTTCCGGCGCCCGAATGGGCCTAGACTGCACCATGTCGCCAGTGGCGCTAGATCGGCAGGCAACGCATGAACGAACGGTTCAAGTGGTGGATCCGGCTACCCGGGTTGGGAGCCCTCCTGTTCTTGGTCGGATGCAGTGCGCAGGGTCCGCTGACGATGCCTCCCCCCGGTCCGGCCGCGCGCCACGTCGCGCAGGGGGACCAGCGCGCGGCGGTCCCCATCCGCCGCTTCGGCCGGGTCCAAGACCCTCGCCATCCGGAGCGCCGCATTTACCGAGGGGGCCAGCCGAGCGATGACGGCCTGCGGCGCCTCGCGGAGCTGGGCGTCAAGGTGCTCGTGTCCCTCCAGGATGTCAACGACCAGGGCGAGGAGGCCTCCGACGTGGCACACGAGCGGGAGATGGCCGCGGAGCTCGGGATGACGTTCCGCAACTTCCCGATCACGATGGACGGGGTTCCCTCCGCCGAGGCCGTCCAGGGCTTCCTGGCCGCGGCCCGTGAGGCGGATCGCCAGCCGGTTTTCATCCACTGTGAATGGGGGCGCGATCGCACGGGCGCCCTGATCGCGGTCTACCGCCTCCAGGAGGACGGCTACTCGGTCGAGCAGTCCCTCGCCGAGATGGAGTCCTACGGCTACGAGGCCGCCAGGTACCCCGTGCTGGAGGACTTCCTGCGGGCCTACGCCGCGAGCCTCGCCCCACCGACTCGGGAAGAGGGGCCGAGCGCGGCTTGACACCAGCGTGCCGCGGATTGTCTTCCCTTCCTCCGGGGCGTACGATGCGCGCACCGTTGTCGCCGCCCCCAAGGAGGTCCGCGATGCCACGCCGGAACGTCTGCCGTCACCTGGATCAAATTCGGAACGTCCCCCCCAGGACCTCGGGTTGCGAGGAGTGCCTCCGGATGGGGGACACCTGGGTGCATCTGCGGGAGTGTCTGACCTGTGGCCATGTCGGCTGTTGCGACAGCTCGAAGAACAAGCATGCCACCCAGCACTTCCGGCAGACGCAGCACCCGATCATTCGCTCCTTTCAACCGGGGGAGAACTGGGCGTGGTGTTACGTCGACGAGCTCTTGTTCCCGGATGGGGTACCGGCCGCGGGCGAGGTGACGTCGACTTGAGAAGTGGGGCTAGGACATGAGGCAAGTCTTGGAGTGGCCGGCATTACCCCTGGATGGGTGGCAGGACACGTACCGCACGCTACACATGTACACGCAGGTGGTCGGCAAGATCCGGCTCGCCCTCACGCCCGCGATGAACCACTGGTGGCACGTCCCGCTTTACGTGACCGCCCGCGGGCTCACGACCACCCCGATCCCGTACGGAGATCGGGCCTTCGAGATGGCGTTCGACGGCTTCGAGTCGGCCCTGCTGGTCACGGCGACGGACGGGTCGATCCGGCGTGTGCCCCTCGGGACCACGGTCAGCGCGTTTTACGAGCAGGTCTTGGCGGATCTCGCCGACATCGGGATCCGGGTTCAGATCGGGCCCATGCCCGTCGAGGTGGTCCGCCCGGTCCGGTTCGACGCGGATGACCGCGCGGTCCGCTTCGACCCAGAGGCGGTCCGGCGGTGCTTCCGCGTCCTGTCCCGCGTGGATCAGGTGCTCAAGCGCTTCCGTGCCGGTTTCGCCGCGAAGTCGAGCCCGGTCCACTTCTTCTGGGGCTCGTTCGATCTGGCCGTCACGCGGTTCTCCGGCCGGCCGGCGCCGGCCCGGACGGGCGATCGCATCAACGCGTGCGCCTACAATGCCGAGCTGTCGAGCGTCGGGTTCTGGCCCGGCGGTGAGATCCCCGGGGGCGTTCGCATCGACGGGCCAGCCTTTTACGCCTACAGCTATCCCAAGCCCGAGGGCCTGGAGCAGGCCCCGATCCGCCCCGCGGGGGCATACTGGCATGCGGCCCTGGGGGAGTTCATCCTGCCGTATGAGGCCGTGCGCCGCAGTTCCGACCCGGCCCGCACCATCCTCGAGTTCGCGGACTCGGCCTTCCAGGCCGGAGCGCGTCTTGCCGGCTGGCCGCCGGAGGCCGTGGGCCTCCCGCCCGCGGTGGCGAGGTGCTTGTGAGGCCATGCGAACGCCATCGACCCCCCACGAGACATCGGCACCGGGCGGCGCGTCCGGGCCTGGTGCCCGATCGTGCCCCCCCGGACCGAGTCGCCTCGAGGAGCAACTGGCCGAGGCGCAGCGGCTCGCCAGGCTGGGCAGCTGGGAGCGGAACCTTCAGGCCAACCGCGTCACGTGGTCCGACGAGCTCTTCCGGATCTTCGGGCTGCGTCCCCAGGCGTTCGCCCCCACTTACGAAGCGTTCCTGGACCGCCTCCACCCGGAGGATCGCCCCCGCGTCCGGGCCATCATCGACCAGGCCATGTCGGACCATCGCCCCTACGCGTATGATGCCCGGGTCGTCTGCCCCGACGGCGCCATCCGCCTCATCCAGGCCAGAGGCAAGGTCGACCTGGATGCGGGTGGGCAGGTTGCGCGGTTCCTGGGGACCGTCCAGGACGTCACCGACCAGCGGCGGGTCGAGCAGAGCCTTCAGGCCAGCGAGGCACGCTACCGGCTCCTGGCGGAGCACGCGACCGACATCATCGTTCGCATGAGCCCGGAAGGGATCTTCCTCTACGTCTCCCCGGCCTGCCGGAGAATCCTGGGCTATGAGCCCGACGAGCTCATCGGGCACTCCACCTTCGAGACCGTTCATCCCGATGACGTGGCGCTCGTCAACCGGCTGCGACTCGACGCGCTGGCCGCTCCCAACGTGGTCTCGGGGGGGATTTATCGCCGGAGGCGCAAGGATGGCCAATACATCTGGTTGGAGACGACCACCCAGGCCATCTGCGATCCGGTCACCGGGAACGTCTCGGAGGGCATTACGGTCGCTCGGGACGTCACGGAGCGCATTCGGTTACAAGCGGCCCTGCAGGATCGGGAACGGAAGTTCCGGAGCCTCTTCGACACCGCCTTCCAGTTCCTCGGGCTGTTGACGCCGGACGGTACGCTCATCGAGGTCAACCACTCGGCGCTGGATGCCGCCGGCCTCCGGCGTGAGGACGTGATCGGCCGTCCCTTCTGGGAGACGGGCTGGTGGAGCGCCTCGAGCGACGCCCAGCGGCAGTTGCAGGAAGACATCCGCCAAGCAGCCCACGGGGCCTTCCTCCGTCGTGAGGTCACCAGCCCGGCGGCCGACGGCGGGACGATCTTCATCGACTTCTCGATCAAGCCCGCGTGCGACGAGACCGGCCAGATCGTCTGGCTCGTGGCGGAGGGGGCGCGACGTCACCGACCGCAAGCACTTGGAAGAGGCGCTCCAAGCGCAATACGAGCAACTAAAGGTGCTCGATCGCCTCAAGAGCGATTTCGTCAACGCCGTCTCGCACGACCTGAGGACCCCGCTGACCTCGATCATGGGCTATGCCGAGT
>DATNQJ010000434.1:0-19984 GCA_036704085.1 Stenomitos sp. | reverse complement strand
GATGACCGCCGCCCACGCCTTACCGGCTCCGAAGGCCATCTCGCGCATGAGCATGTCGTTGAGACCCGACAGGCCCTGGGCCCCCACCGACTCGGCGATGGGGGCGAGCCGGGGAAAGAGGGCCAACAGCTTGGACTCCTCGAGTCGCAGGCCCGCATGGGCCTGGATCAGATCCCGCATGCGCAGGAGTTCCCCGTGGGAGGTGGGGTCTAACATGACTGCCTCGCTTGGTTAGGGTCGGCTAGACGGCGTGGTAAGCGCCGGACTCGTGACGGTTCTTGCCCTCGCTCTCGTCGATGAGGGTTGCGACGTCGAGGATGAGGGCCACCCGGCCGTCGCCCAGGATGGTGGCACCCGCCACCCCCGAGATCTCGCCCAGGTAGTTGCCCATGTTCTTGACGACGATGTCCTGCTCGCCCTCCAGGCGATCGACGATGAGACCGAGCTGCTTCTTCTCGCCCCCGACCACGACCACCGGCAGGTTCCGGTTCTCGCGCTCCGAGTCGCCCCAGCCGAAGGCGGCCTGGAGCTCGAACAGGGGCAGGACCTGATCGCGGACCTGGGTCACCGGACGGCCGTTGATGGTCTTGATGTCGGCGGGCGTGAGGCGGATGCTCTCGCGCACGCTCTCGAGCGGGATGGCGAAGGTCTCGCCGCCCGATCGGACCAGCAGCGCCTTGGTGATGGCGAGCGTCAAGGGCAGCTTGATGATGAACTTGGTCCCCTCGCCCTTGGTCGATACCACCTGGATCGAGCCCTTGAGCTTGCGGATGTTCTGGTTGACCACGTCCATGCCGACGCCGCGGCCCGAGACATCCGTGACCTTCTCGGCCGTGCTGAAGCCGGGCGCGAAGATGAACTGCAGCACCTCGAGGTCGCTGTAGCTCGCCTCCGGGTTGGCGAGGCCCAGGTCCCGGGCCTTCTTGAGGAGCTTCTGCGGGTCGATGCCGCCGCCGTCGTCCTCCAGGCAGATGACGATGTGGTTGCCCTCATGGTGGGCCGAGAGCTTGATGGTGCCCATGCGCGGCTTGCCCGCCGCCTCGCGGATCTCCGGACGCTCGACGCCATGGTCGATGGCGTTGCGCATCAGGTGGACCAGCGGATCCTCGAGCTCCTCGCTCACGGTCTTGTCGATCTCGGTCTCCTGACCGGACATCTCGAGCCTGGCTTCCTTGCCGAGGGTCCGGGCGAGATCCCGGATCAGGCGCGGGAAGCGCGTGAAGACCCGCTCCACGGGCACCATGCGGGTGCGCAGCACCGTGGTCTGGAGGTCGCCCACCAGACGTCCCAGCTGGCCGAGGGCCTCGTTGAGCTGATGGACGGTATTGTCGCGGTCGTACCGGTTCTCGAGGGTGTTGCCGAGCTGGGCCAGACGCGTGTTGCCGATGACGATCTCGCCCACGACGTTCATGAGGTCGTCGAGGCGCTCGACATCGACGCGGATGCTCTGTCCGGCATGGGACGAGGCACCGCCCGCGGGCTTGGCGGCCTGCTTGGCCACAGGCTTGGAGGCTTGCTCGTCCTGCACGGCCACCGGTACCGCCGGCACCGCCACCTGGGCCTGCACGGGCGCCGGGGCAGGAGCCGCTTCGGCCGGAGGCGAGTTGGGGTCATAGACCAGCCGCATGTCGTCGGGAGGCAGCGGCACGAGCATCTGGACGATCATGGGCTCGGCCGAGGACTGCACGAGCGCATACCCTTTGATCGGGAAGGTGCCGGGCGAGTCGGGCGCCGGCAGGGCCGGATCGGAGCCGAGCGCGATGAGCTCGGTGATGGCCAGCAGGCGCTCGAGGACCTCATGGTCGGGGTTTCCCTCGACCCAGCGACAATTCTCGAGATCGAGCTTCGCCTCGTACAGGTAGCGCTTCTCGCGCATGGCCCGGCGAGTCACCTCGGTGGCCTTGGCGTCCATGGCCGCCTCCAGCGCCCCGTTCAACGTAAAGGGCAGGAGGGTCTGGGCGTCGTTGGTCGAGATCCCCGCGTTCTCGCGCGCCTCGAGGATGTCTTTGAGGCGCGCGACCGTCTGGGAGGTGTCCGTACGAGTCTGGCGATCCGGGCCGCTCACCTCGACCAAGAGCGTGCCGAGCACGTCCACGGCCTCGAACAGGGTCTCGACCAGCTCCAGGTCCGCCCCGAACTTGCCCTCGCGCAGACGACCGAGCAGGTTCTCGAGCTGGTGGGTGACCGCCTGGATCGTCTTGAGGCCGAGCATGCCGGCCGCCCCCTTGACCGAGTGGGCGGCGCGGAACATCTCGTTGATGAGCGCCAGGTCGAGGGGCTGGTCGACCGAGTCCTCGAGGACCAGGAGGCTCTGTTCGAGGGTCTGAAGGTGCGAGCGACCTTCTTCGAGGAATAGCTTGTAATCCTCGTCGCTGAATTCCAAACTCATGGGCCTTCCACTACTTCTTAAGGGCGCCTTCGACGGCTGCGAGCACGCGATCCTTCTGGAACGGCTTGACGATGAAGTCCTTGGCACCCGCCTTGACGGCATCGACGATCATGTCCTGCTGGCCGACGGCGCTGCACATGATGATGCGCGCGGCGGGGTGGGCCGCCACGATCTCCTTGACCGCCGTGATGCCATCCATCTCGGGCATGGTGATGTCCATGGTCACGATGTCGGGCTGCAAGGCGCCGAACTGATCGACCGCTTCCTTGCCGTTACCGGCCTCGCCGACCACTTCCCAACCCTTTTCCTCGAAGAGCTTCGCCAGGGTGCGGCGCATGAAGGGCGCGTCGTCCACGATCAGAATCCGAATGCTCATCGATTGCTATTCTCCTTGCCGAATGCCAACGGTAACGAGGATCTTGCCGGAAGAGATTTCCAGGGGGACGGCCATGGCCCGGATGCGGTGCCAGGTGGCGCTCATGTCCTTGCCGACCAGCATGGTGGGGGGCGTGATGTCCGACTTCACCCCCAGGTCGTTGAGGAAGAAGCGGGCGTTGCCCGAGATCATGTTGGACAGCTCCTGGAGGGCCGAAATCGACATTTCATCGAGGGCCGCGACCGTCTCCATCATCATGGTCGAGGCGATCGCCAGGGCGGTGGTCATATCCATGCCGAAGTTGACCTGGCCCTGGAGGTCACCGGTGATACCGACCGTGACGTTGACCTCCTGCAGGCCGATCGACGGCTCCTTCTGGAAGATGGGCGTGCCCTTCGTTGGAACTTCCCCGAGGACCTCGCCCAGCACGCGTTCGGCAGCCTGGACGAAGGCCCGAACATAGTCCAGGCTGGCGGCACTCCTTGGCTCGTTGATCATGAATGTGGGTCCTCTTTCTTGGTGACCATGGTCTTGCTGACGACCGGGTGATGGCCCAGACGGGAGACGAGGTACTCGAAGGCTCGCTCGAAGCGGTTGCCCGACATGCGAGCCTCCCCGAAGGTACGGTTGAGAATGGCGAAGCAGGCCTGGAGATCGCCGCTGTCGAGCACCTGCTTGAGAAACATGGTGAAGCTCCGCCAGTCCCCGTTGAACGTTCGGACGCACTCCCCGAAGGCCTCCAGGAGGTCCTGAGTCGGGTAGGTCGCCTCGAGCTCCTTGAGCTCGTCGACCGTGAGGCGGCCCGAGTCCTGGAGGATGTCGGCGAGGGCCAACAGGGTCGACGTCCGCTCGTTGACCGGGGCGATGTCCACCAGCCATGCATCCAGGGAGGCGTGGTCGCCCTGGAACCAGGCGAAGGCTCGCCGGAGGCGGAAGTATCGATAGAGGTTGGGGGGATCGGGACAGCGCTCGCGCAGGTGCAGGATCTGGAGGCGGCCCAGCCGCTCCTCCGAATCGCCCGCGCTCGCAAGCACCGCCTCGAGCCAGTTGATGTCGTCCGACGTCTCGAAGAAAATCTCGGCGAGCGCCTCCACGTCGGTGGGGCTGAGTTTCAGCTCGCGGAGCAGGTTGACGGCTGTCTCGTAGCGCTTGAGGTGGGGGCGATCGCCCAGGATGTCCGCCAGGTGCTCCGCCCGATCCAAGGTCAACTCGCCGAAGCCCAGGCGGAACCAGAGGTCACCGATGAGGCCGAGCACCTGGCTCTGCTCTTCGGACTCCGCGCGCTTGAGCACCAGCTTGTCGATCTCGTCGACGCTCATGCCGAGCCCATGGAAGGAGCGCACCGCCGTCAGATAACGGCCGAGCGCCGCGAGCTCCGGCGCCCATTCGCGCAGCTGCATGAGGGCCACCCGGTCGATCGGACGCTTGAGCTCGGTCAACCCCTTGAGGGCCCGCTCCAGCCATTCGATGTCGCCCTGGGTGGTGGCGAAGGAGAGCTGGAAGGTGTCGAGGACGCCCACGTGGACTCCGAACTCCTCGAAGAGCTGCAGGACCTTGGCGATACGACGCACGGTGATGCGGTCGACGACGCCCTCCAGGAGATCCCGGAGGTCGTCGTAGTTCTCCACCTTGCCCAGGTGCGTGGCCACCACGTCGAACATGGCCGTGGTCGCCGCGAGCGCCTCCTCGTCCTTGAGGCGCTCCAGCAGGAGCCGATCGAGCCGAGGGTCCTCAGGACCGATGTGGACATAGGCCTCGGCGGCCGCCGTGAAGGCTGCGAGGGATCCGCCTTCGGCAAGGCCCAAGGTGTCCAGGGCCAGGCCGAGGTTGTCGATGGCCAGCGGGCGGCCCAAGGCCTGGTAGGCACTGGCAATCGGGCGCAGGACCTCGACCCGCAGGCTCGTGGTCCGGACCCGGAGGACGTCCAGCAGGTGGTCGAGATCCTCCAACCGGGTCGGTCGGGTCAGCTCGAAGACCGCATACAGGGTCGAGGGCGGGATGGCGAGGCGGTGCCACTCCACGAGACGCTCGGCATCGAAGGGGAAGCCCCGCATGCCGAAGAGCGTGACCAGCTCGACCATGGTCTCGTAGGAATGCTCGTCCTTGACGCAGGCCTCGAGGGGCGCCAGGTCCAGGAGGCTGGTGGGAGCATCCTTGAAGTTGGCCTGAAGAATCGGCAAGAGGGCCTGGGTACGCTCCTCCGGCCTGAGCTCGACCCTCTGGGCCTCGAATTGGGCACCGGAACGGCCTCGCCGCCGCACAATGGCAGCGAACGAGGAGATGAGACGATCCAACCAACCCAGGGTGGCCATGAATGCTAGTCCGCGTCGTTCCCTAAAGCCGCAACCTCGTCGAGGGTCAAGAGGCGCGTGAGATCCAGGAGGATGATGAGGCGATCCTCGAGCTTGCCGACGCCCTTGAAGAAGGCGGCGTCGATGGCGCTCGAGACCATCTCGGGGGTGGGGTCGATGGCGTCCGAGGCGAGGCGCAGGACCTCGCGCACCGCGTCGACGATGAGCCCCACGGTCTTGCCGGACACCTCGACGATGATGATCCGCGTGGCCTTGGTCGCCTCCACAGTCGCCATGCCGAAGCGCTTGCGCAGATCGATGACGGGCACGATCTTACCGCGTAGGTTGACCACGCCCTCGACGAAGGACGGCGCCCGCGGCACCCGCGTCACGGCGGTCATCCGCACGATCTCCTGGACCGAGGCGATGTCCACGGCGTATTCTTCCGAGCCCAGCCGGAAGGTCGCCAACTGCAGAAGGCTGGTTCCCTGCTTCTCAAGCGTCGCTTCGCTCATCTCTCCCCTTCTTCCTGTGCTCCCGAAAACGCATGCATGCCTGTATACCCCATCCGGCTAGAACCGGCCCCGGATTAATATTTTCTAATACTCCCGCCCCCAGCTCCCTACTTAGCTTATACCTTGCATGGGCTAACCTTAGTATGGAGAATTTTTAAGGTAATGATGAAGTTTTGCCATTAGATCCGTGAAGAACCCTCGGCTCCCGCAGGGCCTGGAGTCGGCGACAGGGCATCCGCCGTTCGGTCCCCACCCATCATAGCCCCGTCGAGCTGAAGATTCGCTGAATTAGAGCGGGCGCTGGTAGACAAGCGCCGAGCCCACCTCGACCGGCTTGAAGCGATGGGGCACCAGGTGCAGCGTCTCGGCTTCCCCCACGAACAAGTACCCACCCGGAGTGAGGGCCTGATACAGCCTTTCGAGCAACGCCTCCCGGAAGGGGTTGTCGAAGTAGATCAGGACGTTGCGACACAGGATCAGATCCCAGGGTCCCGGCGGGCACGGGGCCTTGAGGTTGTGCGCCTCGAACCGGACGAGCTCCCGGACCGACGGAACGACCTCCAGTCCGCCGGGAAGCTCCGTGAAGAAGCGCTCCCGGTAGCCCGGGGGCAGATTCTCCAGCCGTTCGGCCGGATAGCGGGCCGCCTGGGCTTGGCGGATGACCGCCCGGCTCAGGTCGGTGGCCCGGATCTCGGCGCTCCAGCGCGGATCGGCCAGGGCGAGGACCTTCATCGCCAGGGAGTAGGCGTCCTCTCCGGTCGAGCAGGCGGCCACCCAGAGGCGCAGGCGGGGGCACTCCAGGGGGCTGCGCCGTCGACGTTCGGCAAGCTCCGGCAAGAGCTTGCCGAGGGCCTCGAACTGCGCCGGAATCCGGAAGAAGCGGGTCTCATGGATGGTGAGGGACTCGATCAAGGCGGTGCGGAGCCCCGGATCCGCCTCGACGCTGCGGACGAACGTCTGCTCGTCCGAGCAGCCCCGATCCGCCATCACGCCCCGCACCCGCTCTTCGACGAAGCTGCGCTTCGACTCGGGATAGGCCAGGGCCGCCTCCTGGTAGAGCATGCGACCGATCTGTCCGGCCAGGTCCTGGTTCGTGGAGTCTCTCACAGGTCCCTCGCTCCGGAGACCCGGAGCCTCGCTAAGTCCCCCAGCGTCTGCTCAAGCCGATCGAAGCGCTCCAATCGGCGGCCTGGGGCGTCATTCCTTTGTACAGCAGCATGTCGAACTGTGTCGAGGGCTCCAGGAGCCACGCGAGACCACCATCCACGCCGACGCGCGGCGTCGCGGCGGCCGTTGAACCCTCACCGGCCGCCTCGGCACAGAGTTTGAGGCGATCCGTGAGACTCCAGGCGAGAGCAGCCGAGTAGTGGAGCCACGCCGTGGCGTCCTCTTGCCACGAGGCGCCCACGTTGGTCTCGAGCTTGAGCGCCCCGGGCAGCGTGGCGTCGACGGCCCAGGTGAGCCGCGGAAGCACCTGGCCCGACTCGGCCATTGCCGCCTGGGCCATGAGGCCCATGGCCGGAAGCCCTTCATCCCCTTCCACGAAGCGCCACTTGGCCCCGATCGACAGATCGGCCATGCGGGCCTGCCCACCGGAGATCGAGACGAGTGGGGACTCGAGCATCAGCTCGACGTCCGAGCCCAGCCCCAGACGGTGCAGCGAGGGAAAAGTGACGGCCGAGGCGGCACCGGCATCGAAGCGCGCCCCCTGCTCCAGCTGATAGATCCCCTGCTCCAGGGTCTGGCTCGTCATGCTGGTGAAAGGCCGATCGGCCTCGAACCCCTCGAAGGCGAGGGCCGGTTTCCAGTCGCCTGCCAGCGCGAGCAGCGCCAGCAGGAGCGCACGCTTGAACATCTCGCTGCTCCACTCAATAGCGGGCAGGGAGTGGCGCGACTTCTTGATTTCATGCCGCTTGACCCGAATTCGGCCCTGCCTAATAAGGTTATACGCCAGGACCGCGTGAAGTGTCCGTGAACTCGGCAGCCTAGATATGAAGCTATAAGGAAGATTTAGCTACAGGCGGGCGGCGCGCTTATCAGCCCGGGAGACGGCCACCAGGATCTCGGCGATGACGGCGTACATGTCGGGGGGGATCTCGTCGCCCACCTCGACCTGCCGATACAGGGCCTGGGCGACCGGTTTGTTCTCGATCATGGGGACATTGTGCTCGCGGGCGATGTCCCGGATGCGCTTGGCGACGAGATCGGCGCCCTTGGCGACGACGACGGGCACCTCCATGTGCTCGCGATCGTACTGGATGGCGACCGCGTAGTGGGTCGGGTTGGTGACGACCACGTTCGCCTTGGGGACGTCGGCCATCATGCGCCGCAGGGAGGCCTTGCGCTGCCGCTTCTTGATCTCGGCCTTGACCTCGGGGGAGCCTTCCTGCTGCTTGTGCTCGTCCTTGACCTCCTGCTTGGTCATCTTGAGGTTGCTCCACCAGTCCCAGCGCTGGTAGGCATAATCCAGGAGGCCGATGATGAGCAGGGCGAAGGCCGACTGCCAGGCGATGGTCCAGGCGGTGTCGGCCAGGACCTTGCCGAGCTCCAGGCGATCCATCTGGAGGGCCGTGACGATCTGCTCGTAGCGGCCGTGGATGACCTGGTAGCTGAAGTAGCCGACGACGACGATCTTGAGGATGCCCTTGAGGGTCTCGACCAGGCCGCGCATGGAGAAGATGCGCTTGAGGCCGTTGACGGGGTTGAGCTTGGCGAAGGAGGGCTTCAGGGCCTCGGTCGAGAAGTTGAAGCGCGTCTGGACGCCGTTGGTGACGATCCCGATCAGGAGCAGCGTCAGCATGAACGGCGCGAGCGCTAGCGCGCCCTCGCGCGTGAGATCCAGGGCCAGGTGGCGCAGGCTCTCGATGGTCAGGTCCCCGGTGGGCAGGTTGGTGAAGCTGACGACCATGCGGGCCTGCAGGGTGTCGACCAGCGATCGCCACAGCCACAGGAGCAGGAAGGCCGACGCGAGCAGGACCACCGCGCTGCTGACGTCCATGCTGCGCGGGATGTTGCCCTTCTTGCGCGCCTCGGAGATCCGGCGGCTTGAGGGGGCTTCTGTCTTCTGCTCCTTGTCCTCGGCCATGGGCGCCTGCTAGAAGAAGGAAATCAGCTGACGGCTCAGCCGATCGATCAGGATGTCGAAGGTGCTGCCCATCAGGGGCAGGGTGGCCGAGATGGCCGTCATGCCGAGCAGAATCTTGGCCCCGGTCCCGATGGCAAACACGTTCATCTGCGGGATGACCCGGTTCAGGATGGCGAGCGCCAGCTCGATGACCAGGATCACGCCGCTGATGGGAAGCATGATCGTCAGGGCGATGTCGAAGATGCCGGCGCTTGCCATGACCACCTTCTCGACGACGGGACCGCGCAGCACGAAGGTGCCGAGTGGAATGGCGTGGAAGGAGCGCCAGATGGCGGCCAACAGCCAGTGGTGAGCGTTCGAGGCCAAGAAGCTCACGGTCGCCACCAGGCTGAGCAGGACCCCGAGCTCCGTGGTCGAATTCCGCGTGGTGGGGTCGTACATCTGGTTCATGCCGAAGCCCATCTGCAGGCCGAGCAGGTAGCCCGCGAACTGCACGCCATGGAAGAAGAGCGAGGCCACGAAGCCGAGCGTGAGGCCCACGGTGAGCTCGCCTGCGATCGCCAAGGTCAAGAGATAGGGCGTCGAGACGTCCGGCCGCGGGCCGGCGAGCGCCATGGGCACGAGCAGGACGCCCACGAGGACGGCCGCGGCGACCCGGACCCGGATCGGGATGTTCGCGTGCCCGAAGACCGGGGCGAGCACGAACAGGGCCGAGATGCGCACCAGGACCAGCAGCGCGACCTCGAGGCCGCCCGGCGGGAGCTGCAGCAGGGAGGCGAGGTCCATGGCCTACCTCGCGAAGCGCGGCAGGTCGATCAGCAGTTGCGCCATGAAGTCGAGGATCGTCTGCACCATCCAGGGACCCGCCAGCGCCAGGACCACGACCGTCACCACGATCTTGGGGATGAAGGTCAACGTCGCCTCGTTGATGGAGGTGACGGCCTGGAAGATGCTGACGATGAGACCGACCGCGAGGCTCGCGAGCAAAAGAGGGCCGCCCACGGAGACGACCAGGCCCAGGGCCCGCTGGCAGAGTTCGTAGAAGACCGTCTGCGTCATCCGGGCCCCCTCACTGGAAGCTCGCGACCAACGCGCGGCTCAAGAGGTGCCAGCCGTCCACCAGCACGAAGAGGATGATCTTGAAGGGCAGCGAGATCATGACGGGCGGCAGCATCATCATGCCCATGCTCATCAAGAGGCTCGAGACGATCATGTCGATGACCAGGAACGGCAGGTAGATGACGAAGCCGATCTGGAAGGCGGTCTTGATCTCCGAGATGATGAACGACGGCACCAGCACCCAGGTCGGGATGTCGTTCGGGTTGCGCGGCCGCGGCAGCTTGGCCATGTGCACGAACAGGGCCAGGTCCTTCTGGCGGGTCTGCTTGAACATGAACTTGCGGATCGGCTTCTGGGCGCGATCGAAGGCCTCGGACTGCGTGATCTGGTTGGCCATGTAGGGCTGGATGGCCTGCGTGTTGATGTCGCCGATGGTGGGGGCCATGACGAAGAAGGTCAGGAACATGGCCAGGCCGATGATCACCTGGTTCGGCGGCATCATCTGCGTCCCCATCGCCTGCCGGACGAAGGAGAGGACGATGACGATCCGAGTGAAGGCCGTCATCAGCAGGAGGATGGACGGCACCAGGCTCAGGACCGTCAACAGCAGCAAGAGCTGGAGATTCGACGCGATGTCCTGCGGGGAGGTGGACAGCGGGATCTTGGGGACCGTCAGCTGGGCCATGGCCGGCATGGCAGCCAAGAGCACCCCACCGGCCGCCAGCATGGTCGCTCCGACCCAGGGCCGCCTCACAGGGAGCCCCCTTCGCGGTTGATGACGCGTCGCAGGGTCGACTCCAGCTCCTCGGAGAAATCGCTTTCCTCGAGTTCAGGTTCCCCCTCGGAGGCGTCGTCCACGAGCGCCTCGAAGCGCTTGCGCTTGTTCGCCCATTCCGTGAGCTTGACGAGCGTCTCGCGGCCGTTGGAGCCGACGACGAGGACGCGATCGCCCACCTCGACCACATGCAGGCTCTGTGCCCCCCGTAAGGGGACGCTATCGATCACCCGCATGCCGGATCGGCCCGTGGCCGTACCGGCTCCCGGCCTCACGGCGAGCAAGCCCTTGGGGATCAGGCCCTTCTTGTAGAGCCACGCCACCCCGTAGATCAGCCCGACCACCAGGCCGAACTTGAGGAGGAAGCCGAGCGTGTTGGTGACGGGATTGCCCTCGTTCCGCTCGAGGGCGGGGTCCTGGTAGTCCTTCCACTCGAAGCCCTCGGAGGCCGAGGCCGGGGACTCCTGGACCACCGGGGCGGGGCTCGGCGCTTCGGCACGGGCCGGGGCGAAGAAAAGGGCCGAGCAGAGGATAAAGGCGAGAGGCAGGAGCCGCGCGAGGCGGAACAGCGGAGCGAACAAACCAGGACGAACGAAACGTTTCATGACGGTGGCCGCACCGGACCCGGCGGCGGACTCTCCTGACTAGCTGCGGAAGGAGCTGAAGCGCTCGGCGGGGCTCACGATGTCGGTCACGCGGATACCGAAGTTCTCGTCGATGACCACCACCTCACCACGGGCGATGAGCTTGCCGTTGACCAGCAAGTCGACCGGCTCGCCGGCGAGCTTGTCCAGCTCGACCACCGAACCCTTGCCGAGCTCGAGCACGTCGCGGATCTGCATGCGGGTACGGCCCAGCTCGACGGTGACCTTGAGGGGCACGTCCAGGACCAGGTCCAGGCCCGACGGGGGCGTCTGCGGGATGCCCGGGCCCATCAGGGGCGAGAACTGGGCGGGTTGTGCGTTGACGGGCTGCGAGAAGGGCGAGGGCTGCGGCGGCATGTAGACGGGCTGAGGGGCCGCCGCATAGGCCGGCTGGGGCACGGGTTGGGGCGCGGGCTGAGGCGCGGGCTGCGGCGCCGGCGCCACCGGAGCGGGGGCGGCAGCCGCCGCGGGCACCGTCTTCTGCTGGGGCGCGGCCTGGTAGACCTGGGCCATGTTGATGGCCGACGACTCGGGCATCAACTGGATCAGCGTGCTCGTCACCAGGCCCTCGATGGACATCTGGTAGGCGATGACGACGACCTGGGGCTCCTGGTAGACGGCCGGCAGGACGGCATCCTCGGGGTTGTCGATGACGCCGGCGTGCGGAGGCTGGACCTCCAGCTTCTTGCCGTAGGTCGAGCCCAGGGTATTGGCAGCCATGCCGAGCATCTGGTTGATGGCCTCGGAGATCGCCGACAGCTGGAGGTCGTCGATGATGGCGGAAGGGGGGGTGCCCTCGCCGCCCATCATGAGGTCGGTGATGATGGCCGTGTCGTGCTGGGTGAGGATGAAGCCCAGGTGCATGGCGGACCCGCCCGCGGACGTCTGGACATCCACGTGCACCAGGGGATCCTTGATCACCGCGGCCAGGTCGCCGGGCGAGATCACGGAGATCCGGGGCGAGCCGATGGTGACCTGCTTGTTCAGCAAGATGGACAAAGTGGTCGCGCCGGAGCCCAGCGCGAGCTGCCCGACTTGCTCCAGCGAACCCAGAAGCTCGGGAGTCAACCCTTCGCTCATGCGTCATCCCCTTCCGTGTTATCGACGACTTCGGTGATCTGAACCGCCATCTTGTTCCGAACCATGCCGGGGCGCCCCCGGAACTTGAGACGCTCGCCCACCATGATGGACAGCTCGTTATCCACGGGTGTCCCCAAGGGCAAGACGTCGCCAACGCCTAAGGATATCACGTCCGATACCGACACGGTGGTCTCGCCAAGCACAACTTGGAAGGGCACGTTGGTCGCATTCACGCGCCCGGTGAGGTTCGCCCGGTACTCGCTGGACTGACTCTGGCGCTGGGTGGCGAACATGGCCTGCGCCGAGATTTTGCTCATCACCGGCTCGAGCACGATGTAGGGGATGCACAGGGACAGGGGCCCCGTGTTCTCGCCGAACTTGGCCTCGAAGGTGATGAGGACGACCGGATCCGAGGGCGGCACGATCTGAACGAAGCGCGGGTTCATCTCCATGGTCTCGAGCTTGGGGGTGAACGTGAGGACGTTCTGCCACGCCTCGCTCAGGGTGCTCAAGAGACGGCCCGTGATGCTCGAGATGAGTGTCCGCTCGATGTCGGTGAGGTCGCGCCGGATGCGCGTGACCCGCCCCGGCCCGCCCAGGAGGCGATCGATGATGGCCGAGGTGATGTCGATGTTGACCTCGAAGAGGCTGGTGCCGACCAGGGGCTCCATGGTGAAGACGTTGAGGATGGTGGGCGAGGGCAGGCTTCGCGAGTACTCGTCGAAGGTCAGCTGCTCGACCGAGACCACCTCGACCTGCACCAGCATGCGCAGCTGGCCGGACATGGAGGTGCTCAAGAGCCGCGCGAAGGCCTCGTGGATCATCGACAGGGTGCGGATGTGATCCTTCGAGAACTTGTTCTGGCGCTTGAAGTCGTAGATCTTGACCGTGCGCCGGATCGTCTCCTCCTCGGCAGCCGCCATCGGCATCGGCAAGGGCTTCTCCGGGGTAAGGTCCCCGGAGGAGAGGGCCGACAGCAGCGCGTCGATTTCGGATTGGGAGAGGATCTCCGACATGCGGTCGGTCTCCTATTGGATGATGAAGTCGGTGAACAGGACGCCCACGACCTTCTTGTCGGGAACCGCCCGGTTCAGCGCGACCTTCAATTCGTCCTTGACCATGGCCCAGCCGCCCGGCGCCTGGAGGCGCGCGATCGTCTGGCGGGAGAGGGTGGTGATGATCGTGTCCTTGTAGAGGGCCTCGTAGGGGGCCATCTCCGCCTTGATGGCGGCATTGGCGCCGTCGCCGCCGCCTTCGTGGCCGCCTTCGGCCTTCTTCTTGCCGTCCGCCGGGGCCTCGCCCGCGACCAGCAGGGTGACGCTCGTCTTGAGGTAGCGCCGGCCCGGCTCCGAGAGGTTCACGATGAACTCGCCGATGGGGTAGGCCTCGGGGGCCGCCTCGGGCTTCTTCTCCTCGTGCTTGTCTTCGACGATCTTGCCCTTCTCGGTGACGATGTGCTTCTCGATGATGACCTGCTTCGGCATGGCAAAGCGAATCGCCACAAACGAGCTCACGCTCGAGATGACGGCGATCCCCATGGCGGCCAAGAGGACCTTCATGTTGGGGCCGCCGTCACCGGGGGCTTTCTTGGGTGATTTGCTAGCCATGACCTGGGCTGGACCTCCTGCTACCTGGAAACGGAAACGCCGGACGTCGGAGGCGCCTGGACCTGCTCGTTGCGCAGGACGACGATGTCGACGCGGCGATTTTGGGCACGATGGGCTTCGGTGTCGTTAGGGACCTTCGGGTAGTATTCCCCGTACCCCGCGGCGGATAACCGGCGCGGGTTGAAGGAATGGCGCTCTACCAGGAATCTCACGATCGAGGTAGCGCGAACCGCCGACAGCTCCCAGTTGGACGGGTACTTGGGCGTGGAAATGGGGATGTTGTCCGTGTGGCCCTCGATGCGCAGGGCGTGATCGGCCGATTTGAGCATGCGGGCGATCCGGTCCATGGTGGGGAGGACCTCCGGTCGCAGCGTGGCCTCGCCCGGCTCGAAGAAGCCCGCGTTGGAGATCGAGACCACCAGGCCCTGCTTGTCCAGGGTCGTCTCGACCTGGTCGTCGAGGCCGGCGTCCTTGGCCATCTGCTGGACGTCCTTGGCCATCCGCTCCAGCTCGAGCTGCTCCGGGGCGATGATGGTGTTCTCCTGGGGCAGCACGCCGGCGCCGCCCTGGATGATGGTGTCGTCCCGGCCACCGGCGCCCACGACCGTCATGGACTTGGAGAGCGAGTCCTTGAGCTTGTCGTACTTGGCCTTGTCGACCTGGGACATGGCGTACATGACGACGAAGAACACGAGCAGGAGGGTGATGAGGTCGGCATAGGTCAACAGCCAGCGCTCGGAGGAGGCGTGTCCGCCCCCACCGTGTCCGCCGCGTCCGCGCCGCCCGGCCATGGCCTAGGCCTCCTCGGCGGGCTTGAGGGCCCGGCGCATCGCAGGCGAGAGGTAGCTCTTGAGCTTCTCCTCGACGATCTGGGGGTTGTCGCCGGCCTGGATGGCGAGGATGCCCGCGAGCATCATCTCGCGGACCAGGATCTCCTGCTCGCTGCGGCGCTTGAGCTTGGTGCCCAGGGGCAGCCAGAGGAGGTTCGCCGTCCAGACGCCGTAGAGGGTCGCGACGAAGGCGACGGCGATCGCGCCGCCAAGCTTGCTGGGCTCGCTCAGGTTGCCCAGCACGTGGATGAGGCCCATGACCGTGCCGATGATGCCCATGGTCGGAGCGAAGCCGCCCATGGCTTCCAGGATGCCGAAGGCGGCCGCATGGCGGCTCGCGATGAAGCTGAGCTCGGTCTCGAGCATGTCGCGCACGGTGTGCTGGTCGATGCCGTCCGCCACCATCTGCATGCCCTTCTGGAGGAACTCGTCGCCGGCCTCGGCGAGATCGGCTTCCAGGGCGAGCAGGCCCTCGCGGCGGGCCTTCTCGGCATACCCCACCAGCTGCGGGATCAGGGCTCCGGCGTCGTAGGGGTTGGACTGGAAGGTCATGCCGATGAGCTTGGGCAGGCCCAGCACGTCCTTGAGGGGGAAGGCGATGAGGGTCGCGCCGATGGTGCCGCCGAACACGATCAAGAAGGCGGTGTACTGCCACAGGGCGCTGAGGTGGCCGCCTTCCAGGACGTTGGCGGCGAGCATCGCGCCCCATCCGAGAATCAGGCCGAGTAGTGTCGCGAGCTCCATGCGTTAGACCTCCGCATCCAACCGCTCGTCGGACGGCGCGTCCTTCTGAGCGGCAGGGACCTTCAAGAACAGGCGTGCATCGGGATGGCTGCGGCGCTTGAACTCCGCGACGCGCTCGATCACCTCGTCCACGCTCTCGCGGACCACGTACCGCTGGTTCGTGGTCAAGGAGACGATCGTGTCGGGGGCCGCCTCCACGTTCTCGATGAGGTCGCAATTGACGACGAACTCGTTGCCGTTTAGCCGCGTCAGCTTGATCAACGCCCTGTGTTTCCCTTCTCCCGGTTCATGCGCTGCACGAACACCAGAATTTCCGCCACCATCGGGTAGAACTCCGCCGGAATCTGCTCGCCCACTTCCAGAGCGGCCAATCCCTGCACCAAGAGCGGATCCCGGTGAATCGCCACCTCGTTCTCGACGGCGAGCTCCAGGATCTTCTCGGCGACCAGGCCCTTGCCCGAGGCCACCACGCGCGGGGCTTCATCGACCCCCTCGTCGTAGCTCAGCGCGACCGCTTGCTTCAGCTCTTCTTCTGCTTCGGCCATCGCGCGCTACCCGTAGAAATCCACGCCCTTGGCGTCACCGGGACCGAAGGCCTCCGCGTCCGCCGTGAAGGGCTTCATGCCCAGGGCGTTGACCCGGATGCCCGTCTCCTCGATGGCTGAGCGTAATTCCGTCAAGCGCTCCGACAGAAAGTCGGCGGCGCCTTGATCTTGCACAGCGACCAGACAGTTTACCTGGCGCTGCGCCAAAAGTAAATCAATGCGAATGGCGCCAAGGTGAGGCGTATCCAAGGCCATCACCACCCGCACCGGAGCGGATGCTTCCTCGGAGCGCCTAGCGGCACCCTTCGGACGCTCTTGTACCCTAATCTCGCCACTTCCACCCTTCCACCAGACCGGAATGATGAATTCGTGCGGGGTTTGGCCCTCATGGCGGACACTGTTGACCTGCTGGAAGCGGATCTCGTCGTGCACCTCGCGGACGGTCGCGTCATGGGGGGACCTGGCGATCGCCTTGGCCGCCAGCGACGTCAGCCGCTCCTTGGCTTCGGCCACCTCACCGTGAGCCAGGTCGGCCTCTTGGGGGCGCAGGGCCTGGATTAACTTCCTCAAGGCGGCTTCCACCTCCTTGGGCTTGCCTTCCGGCAGCGCGAGGGCCTGAAGCTTGGCGAACAGGTCCCGCAGCGGGGCCTCCGCCGACTTGGGTGCCTGCGGGGCGGTGGCCTCGGGCGACACGGTGGCAGCCTTCAGGTCCGGAAGCTGGGAGGCGTCGGTCGCAATGGCAGCGCTCGCCGACTCGGAGACCACGGCCTTGGCCAGCGCCTGGGCCGCCGCTGCGGGCTGTGGCGCCGCCGCATTGGCAGGTGCCGGCGTGGCAGGCGTCGAGGCGGTCGGGGCTTTGGCGGGAGCCGCTGCCGACTCCGGTACCTTCGTCGCAACAGGCGTCTGCCCATCGGGCGAAGGCGTCTCCGGGGTCTGGGGCGCGACGTCCTCCTGGAGCGCTGCCGCGGCGGCCGGCACCGGAGTCGGAACCGGTGTCACGGGGGGCGTCGGGCTCTGGGAGGGCGTTGGCGAGGCAGGAGTCGGCGCAGGCATCATCGAGGCGGTCAGGGCCTTGGCGGGAGCCGCTGCCGGTGCGCTCGACGTCCCGGACGGGGTCGACTCCTGGGGCGGCGCTCCGGTTTCTGGGCGAGGAAGGTTGAGAGCCGGCGCATCCCCCTTGGATGGTAAGGCCGGCGTCTCGCTCCGAGCCGCCATGGCGGCCTCGAAGCGCTGAATGATGTTGGGCATCCGCATGCCGGAGGGCTCGGTGGCATTCTGGCGTCCCAGGACCCAGGACACCGTCTCGGTGGTCGCGGGCAACTGGCGAGCCACCAGGAACGCCGCCGCGTCGGCCTCGGCCGATCCGGGCGAGCTCATGCCCTGGAGGCTGCGGTCCACGTCCAGGAGCATGGTGAGATCGAGGCTGCCCTGCTGCAGGAACAGGGCCCGTGCCGCCAAGATCTTGGCCGGATCAGGACGAAGGCCGAGAGACAGCAGCTCCCGGCCCAGACGCGCGTCGCTCAAAAGGTCGAGCGGCGCCTGCCGCACCTGACCGAGCTTCTCGGGGCCCGTCTGACTCGACCGCTGGGGGTCGAGGACGGTTTCGGGCACCGCTGAGAAACCGGCCGGGCTCTGGCCGACGCCGCTGACGTCCAAGGACTAGCTCCTACCGCTTGAGGCTCATGAGCTCCTGGAGGACCTCATCCGACGTGGTGATGATCTTCGAGTTGGACTGAAGACCACGCTGGGCGACGATCAGGTCCGAGAAGGACTGAGCCAGGTCGACGTTCGAGTTCTCGAGCGAGCCGGGCGCGATGAGGCCGCGCGAGCCGGAACCCGCGATGCCCACCTGGGGCTCACCCGAGTTCGGGGTCGCCGAGAAGATGTTGTCACCGTTGACGGCCATACCCACCGGGTTGGTGAAGGTCGCCATGGCCACCTGGCCGAGGATGCGGGTGCGGCCGTTGGTGAAGTTGCCGATCATCTTGCCGTCGCTGCCGATCGAGACGCCCGAGAGCGCACCCGACGAGTAGCCGTTCTGGTCGACCATGACGGCCGTTTGGTTGAAGAATTTCGTCGAGGCATCCGACTTAGGATCGCTGAACTGGGTCAGACCGTCGGTCTTGCCGATGGTCCCCACGTCGATCGTGATGTCCAGGGGGCTGAAGGCGCCAACGGTAGCCGGATCGAGGTGCAGGCTGGGGGTGGGCATGGTGTTGGTGGCCAGCACCCCCTTGTCGTCGAAGGTGATTTTCCCCAGGTTGTAAGGGCCGCCAGAGAAGTCGCCGGCATTGTCCGGGGTGAAGGCCACGTCCCAGGTGTTGGTCCCGTTCTTGGTGAAGGTAATTGCACCCTTGTGGACGTTACCGGCCGAGTCGTACATCGTGACCGACGAACGCGCGATGGTCCCATCAACCGACTGCTGCTCGAGGTTCGAGCCCATCTTGATGAAGCTCGTCATCTGGGGGTTGAGGGTCGTACCGGCCGGGACCACCAGGGCCTCGGGAGCCCGCGAGGTGTCGACCGCGGCGCTGCCGTCGGGCTGCATCTGAGCGTTCCAGCCCATCACGCGGAAGCCGTTCGAGATCTTGACCAGGTTGCCCGAGCGGTCGAAGTCGAAAGCGCCGTCACGGGTGTAGACCTGCTGCTTGCCGTCGCTGATGACGAAGAAGCCTTCGCCGCTGATGGCGAGGTCGGTGTTCTTGCCGGTCGGGTTCAACGAGCCCTGACCCATCATCAGGTCGATCGAGCCGACCGTCACGCCCAGACCCACCTGGGTGGGGTTGGTGCCGCCCAGCGAGCCGTTGGGGGCCGAACCGCCGCGCAGGGTCTGCGAGAATTGCTCCTGGAAGTTCACGCGGTGGGCCTTGTAGCCCACGGTGTTGACGTTGGCAATGTTGTTGCCGATGACATCCAGGCGAACCTGCTGGTTACGCAGACCAGACACGCCGGAACTGAGCGAACGAAGCATCGGGACTCCTCCTCATGCTTGAGGCAGGTGCGAAGGCGCGTCTGGCCTTGCGCTTGGCTTCCCGTGAGGGTCCAGCCTTTCCTGCGATTACCGAATACCGGATTAGACGATGACCGCGCTATCGATCTTGGTGAACACGTTTTCCTTCAGGCTTGCCCCGTCGACCGCGGTGATGACGGTGCGATTCTTGACCGAGACGACGTAGGCCGTGTCGTCCATCAGGATGAGCGAGTCTCTTGAGCCCTTGGCAGCGGCCCGATCGATCGCACCCGATAGCTTCTCCATCCTCGCGGGCGTCATCTCGATGTTCCGGAACTTGAGGCGAGCCAGGGCGTGCCCTGAGAATTTGACCTCTCGCTCCTTGGTATCGAGGACCGACCCGAAAGACGGGGCCTGAACCTCCGTCGAACCTGGCGCCTGGACCGGGACCCTGGGGGCAATGGGACCGACCGGTCCCGTGGTGAAGTGTAGGTCGTTGAGTTCCATAGGCGTCTCCCTGATCTCCGTATCGACCAGCCGAGCCCTATCTTTAGACTCTAGGTCGTAACTTGATCGATCGTATTGAGATCGTACGGCTGAGCAGGCGTACTGCCGTCCAGGGGCTGGACCATGACCTTCAGGACGCTATCCACCCGGCGGACCTCGGTGATCTTGCCCGCAAAGTGCTCGGAATCGGTCTTGATGGCCACCGTCTTGCCGATGAGGCTCGAGGCCTGGGAGAGCTGAGCGAACTCGTTCTGGGCCGTCAGGTTCTTGTTGAGGTTCTGCATCTCTTCCAGGGAGTTGAACTGAGCCATCTGCGAGATGAACTCCTTGTCCTCCATGGGCTGCATGGGGTCCTGGAAGCGCAGCTGGGTCACCAGGAGCTTCAGGAAGTCATCCTTGCCGAGGTTGCTGGCCTTGCTGGTGGCGCTGGCGATGGCGGCCGACTGGGCGGCGCTGGTTCCGGAGACGGCGCTGGTATCGGACATGGTTCCTCCTAGGCCTGATAATCGACGGCAGTGTTGCCGGCGGCGGTCGGGAGCCCTTCGGCCTCCTCGGCGACCTCTTCGAAGACGTCGTTGCCGTAGTAG
>DATNQJ010000433.1:0-3242 GCA_036704085.1 Stenomitos sp. | reverse complement strand
AAATCGAGGGGCGGGATGCCCGACCCCGAGTTGCCGAACGTGACACTCGGCGACAGCCGTAGCCGGGTCCCGCCCCAATCGTACTGGTAGAAGACCCCCAGGAAGCCGACCAGAGGCTGCACGCTGTTGTACCAGCTCCGGAAGGGGATCGGCGCGCCCTGGAAGAACCAGCTCTGACTCAGGCCGACCAACCCTCCGATGGAGCTCTGTGGCGAGAGGGCGTGGGTGTAGTGTCCCCACGTCGTCCACCAGTTGCCCGCGCCGCTAATCGCCAGCTCGGAGGCGCTGATTGAGGGGAACCCCGCGGCCCCGAGCCGGCTTGAGAGACCGAAGGGGCTTCCCGGTAGGTGGAGCTCGGTGTCGAGAGCCACCGTGACGGGAGAAGCCGAGAGGCTCCACTTGGACTCCAGCGGGAGGCCGTACGCAGGCGCGCACTGGAGTCCTATCAGGCTGGCGATGAGTGCTAATGTCAGTCTGTGCTTTGTCATGTGTCATCCAATTCTTAGGGGAGTGCGAACAAGCAGCCGAAGGATCACCGGGACACTAGCCGCACTGCGGCTCTTTTCGTTGGCCCACCGAAAGGCGGCCCAAACGGCCCCGCCTATCGGGCTAGGATTTCGTCTGAACTGGGTGTGCGTTCGATGGGGGAGGGCGGCACTCCCTGGACATCCCCCTTGTCCGCCCAGTACTGCTCCCAGTCCACCGATTCATCGAAGGGAATCTTGGCCGTGCCGGGGCCGTAGCCCTGCTGAACGATGTTCTGCCACTGGTCTTCCGAGACCGTCACGAAGAACCGGTTCGTCATGGCGCATCTCCAGAGGGGCGACCTTGTCACCTGCTATGCATTCCTTTGAGATAATTATATCATCATTGGTGACAAGACTTGCCTGTAGTGCGACGTGAACTTATACGTACCAGACGGAAATGGCCGCTCCCGTCATTCCCGCGGAAGCGGGAATCCAGGAGCGGCCAAGCAGGCAGCTTTTGAACTGGCTGGGCTGGCCCCACGCCTGCGAAGGTGACAGGGGGGGGAGCTCACGTTCACCTTGCTCTACGCCTTCAATTCGGGGAAGTCCGCCTCCAGGAATTCGAGCGAGCCGCGTTCCGCCCGCGATCGCCGCTCGTGCTCCTGCTTGCGCAGCTCGACGCGGCGAATCTTCCCGGAAATGGTCTTGGGCAGCTCGGCGAACTCCACGATCCGGATCCGCTTGTAGGGCGCCAGGTGCTCGCGGGTGAAGCGGAAGAGCTCGAGCGCCAGCTCGCGGCTCGGCTCGACCCCGGGGGCGAGCGTCACGTAGGCCTTGGGCACGGCCATGCGCAGCGGGTCGGGGCTGGGCACGATCGCCGCCTCCACCACCGCGGGATGCTCGATGAGGATGCTTTCCAGCTCGAAGGGGCTGATGCGGTAGTCCGAGCTCTTGAAGACGTCATCCGCCCGCCCGACGTACCAGAAGTACCCGTCTGCATCCCGGCTCGCGACGTCCCCGGTCCGGTAAAAGGCTCCGCCCAGTGCCGCCTGCGTGCGCTCCGGGTCGTCGGCGTAACCGGCCATGACGGACAGGGGACGGGGGTCGAGGGCGATCGCTACCTCCCCTTCTTCCACCTCCTGGTCGTCCGGGTCGAGCAGCACGATCTTGTAACCCGGCATCGGCCGCCCCATGGAGCCCGGGCGGACCTCCTGGCGGGGCGAGATGCCCATCTGGCAGGTGGTCTCGGTCTGGCCGTACCCTTCCCGGATGGTGAGGCCCCAGGAGGCGCGGACCTGCTCGATCACCTCGGGGTTCAACGGCTCTCCGGCGGACACCAACTCGCGCGGCCGGTGGGGCACCGCCGAGAGGTCCTCGAGGATCAGCATGCGCCAGACGGTGGGCGGCGCGCAGAGGGTCGAGACGTTCGCCTGGCTGACGAGGTCGAGGACGCGCTTGGCATCGAACCGGGCGAAGTTCGTGACCAGCACCGTCGCCTCGGCGTTCCAGGGCGCGAAGACGCAGCTCCAGGCATGCTTCGCCCAGCCCGGCGAGCTGATGTTCAGGTGCACGTCGCCGGGCTGCAGCCCGATCCAGTACATGGTGCTGAGGTGGCCGACGGGATAGCTCTGGTGGGTGTGCATGACCAGCTTCGGCTTGGCCGTGGTGCCCGACGTGAAGTACAGGAGCAGCGGGTCGTCGCCGCGGGTCGTCCCATTCGGGACGAACGTATCGGCTTCATGGTCGGCCTCGGTGTAGGCGTGGCCCTTTTCGAGGGGCGTTCCCACCACGATGCACGTGCGATCCCCGACCACCGGCGTCAGCTTCAGGTCGCCTTCGAAATCGGTCACCACGTGCTTGACCGCGCCGCGCTCAAGCCGGTCGGCCAGGTCCTCGCTGGTGAGGAGGGTCGTCGCCGGGATGACGACGGCCCCGAGCTTCATGCACGCGAGCAGCACCTCCCACAGGGGCGTGATGTTGGGCAGCATCAAGAGGAGGCGATCGCCCCGGCTGACGCCGAGACGCCGCAGGTAGTTGGCGACCTGGTTGGAACGGCGGGCGAGATGGTCGAACGTCGAGGTCTCGAACCGGCCATCTTCGTGGGCCACGATCAGCGCCGGACGGTGATTGTTGAGCGCCATCGGCTGGAAGTAATCGAGCGCCCAGTTGAAGGACTCCATCTGAGGCCATGCGAACTCCTCGACGGCCGCCTCGTAGTCGAATGCTCGGGTCCGCAAGAGGTCTCGGGCGGCAATGAAGGGGGAGTTGGATGGCATCAGGTCCTCCTGTCGGGGGGAGAAAGGGGTCAAGGCAAGGCGCATCCTATCACCGAGGCATTGAGATTGCCTTAACTCCAGGTTTCAAGCCTGGTAAAAGTGGCGGCTGGGGCCTCGGAGCAAGCTAACGATTTGCTACAGGGATAGTGGGCCGCGACTTAGCGGGAGGGGCCTGGCCCGAGCCCGCCCTTTGCCTCGCTGAACTGCTCCAGGACCTTGAAGACCTCTTCGCGGTGGGCGAGGTCGCTCTCGATCTTGGCGAGGGCGCCGTCGAGGGTGGTGGCATTGAACTCGCCGAGCAGGCGCTGGATGTTCGCCCGGGCCATGAGGACGCTCTCGCGGGCCGCGAGGTCGGACTTGCGGGCCTGCAGGAGCAGGACCGTGTTTTCGAGGGTCGCCATCTCGGCGCGCAGGGTCCGGATGCGCTCGGTCTGGGTGGCGAGCTGGTCCTCCAGGAGGACGGCCAGCTCGGGATTGGGCGAGTCCTGGCGCTTCAGCT
>DATNQJ010000432.1:0-8547 GCA_036704085.1 Stenomitos sp. | reverse complement strand
GAGCGTGAGGCTGACCGCGTGGGGCGTCTCGCCTCGGCGGCGGACGACGTGCTCGGACGGAGCATGGGCAATGACGCCGCGGATGCCAGCCCCTTGCGCGGCGGGGCGGTGGATTCGGGCACGGGCCTGACGGGCGACCTCGGCCAGCGCCGGATCATCGACCAGGTCCAGCCGAGCTACCCCGAGTCGGCCCGTCGCAACGGCTCCGAGGGCGATGTGCGCCTGCGCGTGTGGGTCGCGCCCGAGGGACGCGTGAGCCGCGTTGAAGTCGTTCGACTTTCGGGTACACCTGAAATGGACAAGCGGGCAGTCGAGGCGCTGAAGCGCTGGAAGTTCGCCCCCTTGCCGGACGGGGGCTCCCCCGTGACCCAGTGGGGCGAGATTACCCTGCGATTCCGGTTGGAGTAGGAGGCCGGGTGCATCCGAGCGACGAGACGGCCGAGCGCATCCTGTACAGTTCGAGCCAAAACCTGAACCTCGACATCCTGCGGGCTCAAGAAGCCCACGGGGTGACGTGGCGGGTCGTCGACACCCTGGCCGAGCTGCGCTACGAGCCTCGTCATCTGCCCAAGCTGCTCATCGTCGACCGCTACCTGATGGAGTCGGGCGATGCTTCGTTGCTGCGCGAGATCGCGGCCCTCTGGGGCACCTCGGGGGTCTTCGTCTGCTCCTATCCCGAGGGCGCCGAGGCGCCTCAGGACGTCCCCGAGGACCTCTTGTGGGGCTACCTGCGCGAGCCATACCTCTCCAAGGGCTTCGCGAAGCTCGTCTCCAACGCCTTCATCTTCATCCTCAACCGGCTCGAGACCGAGCGCTCCCGGCATGAGCTCAAGGAGTACTCGATCAAGCTTCAGGAGCTGAACTCCATCGGCATTGCGCTCTCGTCCGAGCGCGACCCGGACAAGCTCCTGGACCTCATCCTCAAGAAGAGCCGGGACATCGTCTACGCCGACGCCGGCAGCCTGTATCTGGTCGAAGAGAACGAGCAGAAGGAAAAGGTGCTGCGGTTCAAGCTGTCGCAGAACGACACCTTCCCCTTCGGCTACAAAGAGTTCAGCATGCCCATCTCGCGCTCGAGCCTCGCGGGCTACGTGGCGCTGACCGGGCACACGCTCAACCTGGACGACGTCTACGAGCTGCCCAAGGACGTCGAGTACAACTTCGATCGGACCTTCGACCGGCGCACGGGCTACCGCACCAAGTCGATGCTCGTCATCCCGATGACCAACCGGTCCAACGAGACCATCGGGATTCTGCAGCTCATCAACCGCAAGCGCCGCCGGGACCTGGTGCTCGACAGCGCCCAGAAGGTCGAGGAGGACGTCGTCCACTTCGACCACCTGAGCGAGGAGCTGGTGCTCAGCCTCGCGAGCCAGGCGGCGGTGGCCATCGAGAACAACATCCTCTACAAGAACATCGAGGGCCTGTTCGAAGGCTTCGTGAACGCCTCGGTCACCGCGATTGAAAGCCGAGACCCGACCACCTCGGGTCACTCCGCCCGCGTGGCCAACCTGACGGTGGGCCTGGCCGAGCTGGTCGACCGGGTCGATGCCGGCCTGTACCGGGACATCCGCTTCACGCGCGAGCAGATCCGCGAGATCCGTTACGCTTCCTTGCTTCACGACTTCGGCAAGGTCGGCGTGCGCGAGGAAGTGCTCATCAAGGCCAAGAAGCTCTATCCCATGAAGCTGGATCTCATCAAGAGCCGCTTCGCCTTTGTCCACAAGGCCCTCGAAGCCGAGAACAGCCGCTCGCGTCTCGAGTATGTGCTCGCCAAGGGCCGTGAGGCCTACATGCAGGAGATCGGCCGCTTCGACGACGAGTTGAACATGGGCCTCCTGGAGCTGGACTCCTTCCTGCAGGCCATCCTGGAGGCCAACGAGCCCACGGTCCTCGAGGAAGGCAGCTTCCTGCGCCTGATGGAGATCGCCCAGCGCACCTATCACGACCTGGCGGGCGAGGAGCATCACCTGCTCTGCTCGGACGAGGTCACCCAGCTCTCCATCCGCCGCGGCAGCCTGGATGCCCACGAGCGCCTCGAGATCGAGAGCCACGTCTCGCACACCTACAAGTTCCTGAGCCAGATTCCCTGGACCAACGACCTCAAGGGCGTGCCCGAGATCGCCTATGCGCACCACGAGAAGCTCAACGGCAAGGGCTATCCGCGGGCGATCGCCTCGTCCTCCATTCCCATCCAGTCCAAGATGATGGCGATCGCCGACATCTTCGACGCCCTGACGGCGAGCGATCGCCCCTACAAGAAAGCCGTGCCGCTCGATCGAGCGCTCGACATCCTGCGCTTCGAGGCCAAGGACGAGCACATCGACGGCCAATTGCTCGATCTTTTCATCGAGTATCGGATCTTCGAGCAGGGCCGCATCCTCAACCCGGCCTAAGCCATGGCCCAGGACGATCCTTCCATCGACCCCGCCATCTACCGCGCCTGCGAAGCGGTGGGCAACGCCATGGAAGTCTGGGGCTTCAAGCGCGTGCTCGGGATGGTGTGGACCTTCCTCTATCTGAGTCCCAAGCCCCTTTCCGCCCAGGACATCCGTCAGGGGCTCGGCATCTCGAGCGGCCTGGTCAGTATGGTTCTCTCGGAGCTGGCTCGCTGGGGGGTGGTCAGCCGCTACCCCATGCCGGGTGAGCGCCGGGAATACTACGTGGCCGAGCGCAACATCTGGCGTCCGATCTCAAAGGTCCTGCGCGAGCGGGAGCTGTACCAGGCGGCGACGACCCTTGAGCGCCTGCGCGAGGTCGAGTCGGAGCTCGAGATCGGGGCCGAGGAGGACGAGTCCAAGCAGGTCGCTGCCGACCGCATCGCCGAGCTGATCCAGCTGGGGGAGCTCGCCTACAACATGCTCGATCAGTTCGTGTCGCTGGGGGTGCTCGACATCCGGGACCTGCGCAGCGTGGCGTTGGGCGTGGGGCTCACCCGCACCATGTACCAGATGCGCCGTCTCGCCGAGAAGCATGAGAAACAGGACAAGGACAGGCAGTAGGCGGCCCCGTCCAGACGGAAGCAATTTGTCTCCTGAAACCCACAACAAACCCGTACGTCCTGAGCCTGTCGAAGGATGAACGGTTCCTTATTCCAGCCGCATCTGGGCCACGAGCCCCTCTGCCAGCGCCCGCTCCTCTTGACTCAGCTCCCCCACCTCGAACCGAATCCCGAACGCCGCCTCGAAGCCCCGGATCACCGCAGCCCGGACCTCTTGCCCCTCCGGCACGCGCCCCAGCTCGGACGCCAGGTTCGTCATCCCCTTCGGAGCCTGGCGCGCCAGCAAAAATTCCACGATGGCCCGCGGCTCCTGGGTGATCATCAGCGCCCCATGCTGCACGAAGCCGCCCTCGCGCCTCAGTTGCGCGCTGCCCACCAGCTTCCGACCTGCGGCCATGAGATCCGCCCGCGTCGCCGAGCCGAAGCATGCACTCGTCGTGCCGGACGATCGCTCCCCCGGCGCCACCTGCAGCGTGAGCCCCAGCGACTGGAGCCCGACCACCAGGGCCTGGGCGATCATGGCGTAGGATCCCGTCACGTTGTCCGGAAACCCCTCGGCCCCCGAGGCCACCACCGCATAGGTGAGGTCCCCCGCGCCATGCAGCACGGCACGGCCGCCCGTCGGCCGCCGGACCAGGTCGATCCCCCTGGCCGAGCAGGCCGAAAAATCAACTTCATCCGCCCGCTGCGCGTAGCCGAGGCTCAACGTCGGCCGCACCCAGTCGTACAGGCGCAGGGTCGGTCGGGCCTCGCCGGCACGATACGCCTCCAGGAGGGCCAGGTCGATCGCCATGTTCCAGGGGCCCGGCAGGGCCGGGTCCAGTATGAGTCTCCAAGGTTGCATGGGTTCATTTTAGCGCGGAGTAGCCGCGCTGTGGTCGCCTATTCGGCAGGCCGAGCCAATTACCCCTAGCAGCCGAGCACCAAGTCGCTTACAATAGAGAGAACCCCCTTCAACCCATGGAGAAACGCCCAGGCATGCCCCCCCGCAAGCGCGCCACTACCAGCGCCTACTCGGACATCGATCTGACCAAGTGGAAGGACTACCTTCCCGAGATCGAGACGGGCAGCCTTTGGCTGTTCACCAAGCGTGACAAGGGCGAGACCCATGTCGGCGACTATCACGGCAACTTCATCCCCCAGATCCCGCAGCAGCTCCTGAAGCGCTACACCAAGCCCGGCGAGGTCGTGCTCGATCTCTTCCTCGGCATGGGCACCACGCTCATCGAGTGCCGCCGGCTGGGGCGTCACGGCATCGGGATGGAGCTGCTGGATCGGGTGGCGGATGCCGCCCGGACCCGGATCGAGGGTGCCCAGAACCCCGAGGGTATCGAGACGGACATCCTGGTGGGCGACTCGGCTGCGGCCGAGACCCCGGATCACGTCCGAAAGGCGCTCGCCAAGCTGGGCAAGAAGCACGCCGACCTCGCCATCCTCCATCCGCCCTACGGCGACATCATCTCCTTCTCGAAGGGAGAGCGTGCCGAGGACCTCTCGAACGTCCAGAGCGACATGGAGTTCGTCGAGCGCTTCCGGAAAGTCATCGACAACGCCTACGAGCTGCTGGCCCCCGGCCGCTTCATGGCCCTGGTCATCGGGGACAAGTACTCGGGTGGTCAGTGGGTGCCCCTGGGCTTCTACACGATGCAATCCGCCATGCAGGCGGGCTTCGTCCTCAAGAGCATCGTCGTCAAGGACATCAACGGCAACGAGAAGGGCAAGGGGAAGAACGGCAACCTGTGGCGCTACCGCGCCCTCGCCCAGGGCTACTACCTCTTCAAGCACGAGTACGTCTTCGTGTTCCAGAAGCCCAAGCGCACGCGCTCCAACTCGTAACTTGACCTTGAGACCCACAACAATCCGTTCGTGCTGAGCCTGGTCGAAGTACGAACGGTTCCATATTTGACTCTTAAGGCGTCAGTCCCTTGAGGCTCGGATTCCCCATCAGCCCCTGCATCATCTCTTCCATGCTCGTCACCTGCGCGCCGGCGGGCAGCTCGAACAGGGACGCCGACACCGAGCCGATCCGGAGGTTCCGATACTCCACCGTGGTCGCGCCCTGCGGCCCCCGGACGTAGGAGCGGACCGGGACATCGTGATAGAGGTAGTTGGTCGACGAGGTGCTGCCGTCGTCACTCCGGGACTCGTACACGTCGCAGAGCTTTCCGTCCACCGTGGCCTGACCGACCTTGCGCATCGTGTGGCGGAAGCTTCCCTGCGACAGGCCGACGCCCCCCATGGCCGCCAGGCTCATCTTCATCCACTGGTTGCCGCCCTGCGAGAGGTAGACCATACCTTGGTCCATGCGCGTGATGAACGTCTGGCCTTCGGCCCCCTGACCATCAAAGCGGATCTTCTGGCCCATGTAGCTGATGTGATAGGCCGTCGGCTTCGGCATGGTCTGCGACGTGATCGCGACATCCGCCTCGAAGGGCGGCGCCTTGTCGAGCCCGGGCAGGGACGTGACGTCGGTGCCCAGTTGCGCGGCGGCAGGGCCTGCGGCCGCGAGGACTCCCACCACAACCATCGGAAGAATCGGACGCATGGGGCCTCCTGTTCGTATCAGTCGGTGCTGGCGTCACGATAGCATACAACCGCAGGTCCCGTCATCGGGGTGGCGAGCACCGGACCAGGAGGCTATAATCAAGGCACACCCCGCCGTGGCGGGGTCATCGATGCGTGCCACGTTGATTCTGACTGCAGGAGGGTGCCCCATGAGGTTTTCGATGGCCGAGGCTGCCAAGAAATTGGGAGTCTCCGTCTCGCTCATTCGGCGCTACGAACGCGAGTTCAACCTCCAATTCGCCCGGACCGAGCAGGGTCGCTGCGAACTCACCGAGCAGGACCTCACCAACCTCCGCATCATCCGGGCTTACCGCTCTCAGAACATGCCCATCGACGAGATCAAGGGCATGCTCAACCGCAATGCCCTGGTGGCCACGGGGGGCGAATCGACGGGCCCCGACGTGCGCGAGGTCCTCGCGGCCATCGTCGCCCGGCAGGATGAACTCGAAAAGGTCGTCCAGTCCCAGATGGCGACGCTCCAGCAGCTCACCGAGGAAAACCAGCAACTCCGGTCCGCCAACGAGCGCATGCAGCTTCTCCTGGAAGCCCCCCGCGACCATGGGGTCGAGGACCTGACCGCCCGCCTCGACGATCTCGAAGCGCGTGCCAAGGCCTCGGAAGAGGCCCTCGACGCCTCCACCAAGGACGAGATGATCCGCAAGCTCCAGCGGCGACTCCTGGATCTCGAGGCCGCCGTGGCCACCGAGCTCTCCGACCGCCATGAGACCGACGAGGACGAGGGCATCCTCGACGAATTGGCCCGCGCCATCCAGGAGCAGGCGACGGCAACGCCACCGAAGAAGTGGTGGCAGGTCTGGCGTTAAGTTTGGCCCCGAGATCCCGTTAAGAAATACGCGAAAAGCGCAAGTTCGCCCCCGGCTCCCCGATAATCCCCAGGGAGCGGTTAGCAAGCTGTTAACAACCATGGGGCGAACAATGGGCGGACTCAACGTAACCAATCTCCAGCCGACCTGGATCAAGCATCGCTTCACCCAAGAAAAGAAGGAGCTGGACACCACCGACGCCGACGTGCTCAAGAACGCCGCGGGCAAGGCCGATGCGGTGGTGAGCAAGGTCGTCGGGGCCCCCGTCGCGCTCGCGTCCGCCACGGCCTCCGGAGACGCCGTCAAGGCCGCCACCGAGGCGGCCAAGGCCGTCGGCCAGACGGTCGCCACCACCGATACCGCCAAGTCGTCCATCGCGAACGGAGCAACCATGGTCGCGGGCGTGACCGCCGCCGCCAAGGGCGACACCTTCGGCGCGGCCGTCGCCGCCAAGGCCGTCCTGGAGAAGACCCCCGCCCTCGCGCCTCTGGCGCTCGCGGCCGACGTCCTGATGCTCAGCAAGGGCGACGATAAGATCAAGGAGCAAGCCAAGGCTGCTCAGAAGAGCCTCCAGACTCTCGCCTCTCCCACGGCGGGTCCCGCCAAGAAGATCAAGTCGGGTCTCGACCTCGCGACCAACGCCCAGGCGACCATCACACTCGGCCAGCAATTGAGCCATGCGGTGGGGAGCCTCGGAAAGTTCCTCGAACGGGCCGAGGTCTTCCGTCCCCTCGTCTCGAGCGGCCGTTCCGCCGTCACCTGGCTCATGGAGACCCCCCTTGGCAGCGTGGTGCGCGGCCTCGGCAAGGTCCTCCCCTTCCTGAACGTCGCCGCACTCGCCAACTCGGTCTGGGTGTCCCACGCGGTCTGGAAGGATCGCCAGTCCTCTACCACCACCAAGGCGCTCGCTGCGGGCAGCATCGTCACGAGCGCGGGCCTCTTCCTCGCCTCGGTCAGCTCGGTGTTCGCGCCCTTCCTCATGCCGGTGGCCCTGGCGGGCATGACCGTCGAGCTCGGGCTCTTCTATGCCCGACGCCGAGACCAGGACTCGAAGGACACTGACAAGGTGATGGTCTATGGACTGACCCATCCGCTCGACGCCTTGAAGCTGACTGCCAAGACCCTCGTCAAGGGCGGCCGGGACATCGCCAACTGGCTGGGCGGCAAGGTCAAGCACGGCCTGGCTGCCATTGGCGTCTAGGATTACCTCCGCTTGTTCAGGGTATAAGAATTCGGTCGCATTGTTCCCGCGACGTCATCGCCTTGATAGGGAGAGTAATCCGTGACTGACAAATTGCCCTTCGAGGGTGATGGTCTGCCCCAGGACGACAACACCACGGCGGGGCTGCCTTTTGCTCCGTCCTCCGAAGCGGCGCCGCTACCGTTTCTCCTGAACGATGAAACGCCCGCTCCGTTGCCGTTCACGCTGGAGACGGAATCGACGATTCCCCCCCTTCCCTTCTCGCTCGATGACGACGAGCCTTCGGCTCCGGAGCCCGCACACTTCACGCTCGGCGAGGAATCCAGGATTCCTCCGCTTCCCTTCTCGCTAGACGACGATGAGCCCGCGGCTCCCGAGCCCGCGCACTTCATGCTCGGCGAGGAATCCAGGATTCCTCCGCTTCCCTTCTCGCTGAACGATGATGAGCCCGCGGCTCCCGAGCCTGCGCACTTCTCGCTCGGTGAGGAATCCAGGATTCCCCCGCTTCCCTTCTCGCTGGACGACGAACCCGAGTCGAAGATTCCGCCCCTTCCGTTCTCGTTGGACGATGATGAGCCGATGGTGTCGGTATCGCGCCCAGAGCCGGCGACCTTTTCGCTGGATGAGGAGCCCAACGTTGCGCCCCTTCCGTTCTTGCAGGACGACATGGGGGTGGTGGACCCGTTCTCCCTGGTCGACGAGCCCATGGCAGCGGTTGCCGAGCAGAGGACGCCCGAGCCCCCTGCGGATCCGTCCCCTGAACCTGGTCTGACCGGAGCCGGGTTTCTCTTCGAGGAGGGTGAGATCGACTCCCCGCTCTTCCGTCGCCTGGCTCAGCAGGAGGAGGCCAAGACCTCCAAGATGCCGCCGATGGGCCTACCGCCCATGCCGCCTATGGGTGTCCCGGCCATGCCGCCCGTGGCCAAGGCTCCGGCCGCCGAGCCGCCGAGCCCGCC
>DATNQJ010000431.1:0-3268 GCA_036704085.1 Stenomitos sp. | reverse complement strand
GCGAGCTTCGCCAGATCCGGGGCGGGCTTGAGGGCGAGGCACGATTGCAGGGCCTGCGCCGCATCGGCGTGGTCCCCGCGGGTGCGATAGGCCAAGGCCAGGTGATAGAGCACGCGGGCCTGATCGGGGCCCTCCTGCCGGGCGGCATGGACCAAGACGTCGACGGCCGCGTTGGGCTGGAAGTTGCGTTGTTGGGCGCCGGCGAGCGCGATCGAGGCATCGGCGTCGCCCGGCATCAGGACCAAGGCCTGCTGGTAGGCCGCCGCGGCATCGCGCATGCGCCCCGAGCGTTCGTAGATCTCGCCCAGGACCAGGTATGACGGTCCCCACTGCTCGGTTGCAAGCACCGCCTGAAGCTGGGCCTCGGCCTCGTCCAGCCGACCCTGGCTGAGCCAAAGGCAGGCCAGGTTGTGGTGGGCATGGGTGTACGGCCGATCGGGCGTGAGCACGATGAGCTTCTCGTAGAGCTCCTCGGCCTCATGCAGGTTGCCGACCTCGTGCTGCAACGAGGCCAGGTTGAAGAGCACGTCCGGATTGGTGGGCTCCAGGCGGTGGGCGGCCCGGAAGCTCGCGAGCGCCTCCTCCAGGATTCCCGCGGCGTAGCGCGCGCGTCCCAGCTCGTAGTGAGCCGGGGCGTAGTCCGGGTGCTGCTCGATGAGAAAGCCCAGCTGTTCCATGGCCTCCTGGGTCTGCTCCGTGGACTGGTAGGCCCGCGCCAGCGCCATGCAGGTGGCCTGATCCTTGGGATCGAGCACCCAGGCGCGCTGGAACATCTTGATGGCCGCCTGCGGGTTGCCGGTGGTCTGGTAGGCCTCGCCCAGGCGCCGGTAGGCTTCCACGTGCGAGGAGTCGAGCTGGATGACCTTCAGGAAGCACTCGCTCGCCTGCTCGGGCTGGCCCAGGTGCTGGAGGCTCTCGCCCAGGTGGAACCAGGCCTCGGCATTGGCGTTGTCCATGGCGACCGCCTGCTGGAAGCAGTGGTTCGCGTCCTTCCATTCCGCAAACGCCGCATGCTCGTGGCCCTGTCCCAGGTAGATGGCGCTCTGGTGCAGCTCTTCCTCCAGGTCCCGGGCGAAGGACTCCGCAGTCAGGTAGCGGAAGTCGGGATCCTTGCTGAGGCACTTGATGAGCTTGTCGCCCAGGCTCTTGGGCAGGCGCGGGTTCAGGGTCAGGGGATCGGTGGGCTCGGCGTACAGGAGCCGGTGTGCCACGTCGGTAGGCGTCTCGCCCGCAAACGGCAGGTGGCCGGTGAAGGCCTTGAAGAGGATGACGCCCGCCGCAAAGACGTCCGAGCGGCCGTCCACGCTGGTGGCGTCCAGGAGCTGCTCGGGGGACATGTAGTTCAGCGTGCCGAGCATCATCTTGGCCTGGGTGATGCCCGGAGCGAAGGCGCGCCGCGCCATGCCGAAATCCGTCAGCTTGAGCTGACCCGCGGGGCTGATGAGGCAGTTGGCAGGCTTGACGTCACGGTGGACCACGCCCTGCTCGTGCAGGTGCTGGAGCGCGTGGCAGAGCTGGATGCCCCACTCGAGCACCTGGGGAATCGGGCTCAGGCGCTTGGACTCCATGATGGCGTGCCACGTGCCGCCCGGCTGGTACTCCATGACCAGGTAGTGGCGATCGCCGTCGACGCCCGCGTCGTAGCCCTTGATGATGTTGGGGTGATTGAGCTGGAGGTGGATGTCCGCCTCGCGCTTGAAGCGCGCGATCTGCTCCTCGACCGAGAGGCCCGCGTCGGTCTCGATGAGCATCTCCTTGATCGCGAGCAGGCTCTGACTACCCGGCGCCTGCGCGATCAGGATCCGGCCCGACGCGGAGCGCGCGAGCTCGGCGATGATCTCATATTCGGCGACGCGGTCGGACAGAAACGGACCCTCCATGGACAGAGGGGGGCGTGCCTTCCCGCCCCCCTAGACAAACCGGCGGGACCTAGCTCAGGCGGTTGAGAACCGCCTTCGAGACGGCCTTGAGGGTGGCGAACACGCCCGAGCCCTCGACGGCGACGGCCTCGAAGGAGGGCACGCCACGGTCGTTGAGGGAGGCCTCGAGCTCCTCGAAGGCGTTGACGTTGGGCAGGTCGCGCTTGTTGTACTGCAGCACGTAGGGCACCGCGTCGAGCGTGAGACCGTACTCGGCGAGGTTCTCTTCCATGTTGCGCAGGCTCTCGATGTTCTCCTGCATCTTCTCGCGCTGGCTGTCGGCCACGAAGACGATGCCGTCGACGCCGTTGAGGATGAGCTTGCGGCTCGCGTTGTACTCGACCTGGCCGGGCACCGTGTAGAGCGAGAACTTGGTCTTGAAGCCCTGCACCGAACCGAGGTCGAGGGGCAGGAAGTCGAAGAACAGGGTGCGCTCGGTCTCGGTGGCGAGGCTGATCATCTCCCCGCGGATGCCGGGCGCGAGCTGCTTGAAGATGTACTCGAGGTTGGTCGTTTTCCCGCCGAGACCCGTCCCGTAGTAGACGATCTTGCAGTTGATCTCGCGGCTGGCGTAGTTAATGAGGGCCATCGGCTATCACTCCTAAAACAGGTCGTTGATCTTCGGCGCCGGCGCCTGCGCGGGCCTGATGGGGGACGTGGTGGGGCTTTGCTGGTACATGACCTGCAGCTGCTGATCGACCGGGCCCACGACCTGATCGAGCTTGTACTTGATCCGGCCCACGGTGATCTGGTTGGGGAAGATGACGCCCAGCACGTCCTGGCTCGACAGCGCGACCATGTAGATCGAGCTGGAATGCCCTTGCTGGAACATCGTCTTGAATTCCGTCTCGCCCAAGAGCGTGGCGATCGCCTTGGTGGAGTTGAACGACCCGGTGATGAGCGCCGAGATCGACATGGTGTCGAAGGAGCTCGTCTCGCCCTGCGCGGCGATCATCTGGCCGCTCTTGTCGATCAAGAGGACCGCTTTGGCCCCCGAGTCGAGCACGAAGTTGCCGAGCGTCGTGTTGAGCCCGCGGATCCCTTCCTCGGTCAGGACCAGGTGTTTGGAGCTCTTGGTGGCCATGGGTGTCGGTGTCCTCCTGCCGGGATGCGCCCGGAACCGGTTACGAAAGGCGGGCGGTCAAGGTATCGGGCAGCTCCAGCGACTGCCAGCTCTGCGACTCCTCGGGGGAAAAGCCGCCGAGCGCTCCTTCCAGCGCCTTCTCGGTGAAGCTGGCGCCGTGGATCTTGGTGACGTACTCGAGCTCGGCGACCAGGAAGTCGCGGTAGACGGGCTTGAGGGCCGCAGCCGACCAGGAGCCGGGCAGGCCATCCTGGACGAGGCCGTT
>DATNQJ010000430.1:0-2391 GCA_036704085.1 Stenomitos sp. | reverse complement strand
ACTGAGAATCCGTCGGTTCCCTGCGATCGCTTGCTCTTGACCCCACTTCAATCCGTTCGTCCTGAGGCTCTCGAAGGATGAACGGTTCCTTAAAAACACAGACGGCAGGCGCTGAATGCGCCTGCCGTCTGGTTGAAAGCTCGAAAGGACTAGTTGGCCGGTCCCGTGCTCGAGCGCTGGCGCATGGCCTGCGTCTCGTCGGCCTGCATGGTCCACGCGCGGCTCGCGGCGACCCGGCCCAGGTTGTTTCGGAGCTTGCGCCCGATCTCGGGCGTCCCCTTGATGAGCCGGTTGTAGTCCTCGAACGAGAAGTTCAGGAGCTTGGCGTCGGCCACCGCCACCACGTCCGCCGTGCGCGTGGGCTGCTTGTAAACGAGCGCCATCTCGCCGAAGACCTGGCCGCTGCCGAGGCGCGCCACCGGCATGGCCTGGCCATCCTTGGGGATCTGCACCTCGCAGAACCCGTTGGTGACCAGGTAGAAGGAGTCGGCGGGCTCGCCCATGCGCACGATCGGCTGACCGGGCTGCGCGGAGAGCGGAATGGCGATCGCTTCCAGCGCCGCCATCTCCTCCTCGGTGAGTCCCGAGAAGATGGTCGCCTTCGCCATGGCCTCGTGGTTGCTGGTCGGCGCCGCCTTGACCTTGGGCTCCTCGATCTTCTTGGCCGAGCCCGCGCCCGGCTCGGTGGGCAGGGTGCTCCACACCCGGCCCGCCACGATCTTGCCCAGGTTGGAGCGGAACTTCTTGCCGAGCTGCGGATGCGAGTTGGCGAGCCCCTCGTAGTCCGCATAGCCGAAGCGCAGGAGGACCGCGTCGCTGCTCGCGACCACGTCGGCCTGCCGGATGGGCTGCGCGTAGAGGAGGGGCATCTCGCCCACCAGCTGACCGGGGCCCAGCTGGGCCAGGGAGACCGGGGGCTGGTTCTTGCCCTGCGGGAGGAGGATCTCCAGGTGGCCGGTCGCGATGAGGAAGAAGCAATCCGCCTTTTCACCGGTACGGATCACCGGATCCCCGGGCTGGATGGCATGCTTGGTCGCGATCCGAAAGAAGGCGGTCATCTCCTCCTCGGTCAGGCCCTGCAGGGCCGGGAGCTTGGAGAGACGCTCGAAATTGACAGTGGCCATTCGATTCCCTTTCGAGAGGTTGAGAGCTTGCCTGCATCATACCGTTCCCTCCTGCTTTCCTAACAATGCGTCGGTTGGTTGGCGGTGACCGGGCGCACGGCGCCCTGAGCGCTTCGGAGCTACGCTGAGGATGGCTTCAGGAGGCCTCGATGCAACGACTCAACGCTTGGATGACGGCGCTGTTCGCCGGGATCGTGGTGCTGGGCGCCGCCCTTCCGGCGCCCGCCAAGCTGCAACGCCCTGCCGTCCGGCAAGAGGTGGATCCGACGATCGTCACGCGGGTCCACTGGCAGGACGGCAAGCTGCACATGGAGGCGGATCATCCCCTGAACGCCCGCCTGTTCGCCCTGGAGGCCCCCTACCGCGTGGTGATCGACCTCTACGGGGCCGAGCTCTCCGATCCGACTCTTCTGCAGGCCATTGCCATCAACGAGGGCCCCTACCGCCAGCTCCGGGTCGCCTTGCATCCGGAAGAGGGCTTCGTTCGCTTCGTCCTGGATTGCGAGCGCCCCACCTCCATCCAGCTCTCCCAGGCCGCCGGCGGCAACGGACTCGATCTCACGCCATTCAAACGTCTCAAGGGGGCTCCCCTCATCGCCATGGCCTCCGAGCGCCTGGGACCCGAGCCCGCGCCCGAGCGTTTCGGTCCAGAGCCGCCTGCCGAGCCTGAGCACGAGTCCTATGGGCCGCCGCTCCCACTCAAGACGCGGCTGACTTACGGCCCGCCCCTGCCCGAGCGCGTGCGCGAGGCCTATGGCCCGCCGGCTCCGGAACCCACGCCCGCTCCTCAGCCCGAGGAGCCGCCGGCACCCGAAGAGCCCGTTCCTGCCTGGAACGGAGACCCTCAACCGCTGTCGGCCGTCTCGCTCAAGCGGCGCCAGGGAGTGACGACCCTGCGCCTGGAGGGCGATCGCAAGCTCTCCTACCGCCTGCAGCAGGAGTGGGCGCCGCCCCGCCTCATCGTGCGGGTGCCTAAGGGCAGCTTCAAGGGCGCCTTGCCCGAGACTCCGGATGGCGTCGAGGGCATGAGCGTGCAGCAAGAAGGCTCGGACTGGCTCCTCCGGCTCGATCTGGGGCGCGCCGTCTATGCGTACGACGCCCGCCGCAAGGAGGACGGCCGCGCCCTGGAGATCACCTGGCGTCGGGTCCCGATCCTCGAGTCGCGTCCCACGGTGATCGTGGACGCCGGCCACGGCGGGGACGACCCCGGGGCCATCGGCCCGGGTGGCACGCATGAGGCCAAGCTCACCCTGAGCCTCGCGATGGC
>DATNQJ010000429.1:0-4439 GCA_036704085.1 Stenomitos sp. | reverse complement strand
ACCGTTGATGCTCATGGCGTCCTGGACGTACGAGGTGAGATCGGCCTTCTTCTCCTGGGACTGGGTGACGATCTTCTGGCGGATGCGCCCGACCCAGCGGGCGGGCAGGATGAACAGGGGGAGGATGGCGATGGCCAGGAGGGCCAGGCGCCACTCCAGCATGAACACGACCACCAGCGTCGTCACCACCGTGAGCACGTTGTTGGAGATGGCGAGCACCGTGTCCGAGAACACGTCCTGCAGGTCGTTGACGTCGTTGTTGAGGCGGCTGGTGATCTCGCCCGGCCGGGTGGCCGTGAAGTAGGCCATCGTCTGCTGCTGCAGCTTGGCGAAGAGCTCGAGCCGGATGTCGAGCATGATCCCCTGGCTGACCAGCTCGTCCAGATACGTCTCGAGGACGCCCAACAGGCCGATGCCGAGCGGCACCACGATCATGCCGATGGCGAGCCAGTTGACGAGCCCGAGGTTGCCGTGCGGGAGGGCGTCGTCGATGAGCGTGCGGAGCAACAAGGGCGGCACCAGCCCGAGCAGCGCCGTGATGGCGATGATGACGAGCGTGCCCGACGCGACGCGCCAGTGCGGCTTGAAGTACCCGAGGATGCGGCGCAGGTGCTCCCGGCTCATGGTGGCGCGCTCGGCCTCGGCGCCGAGCCGCCAGGCTCCCCAGTGACTACTCCCTCCGAGCATGGTGGCCGTCCTTCTAGGGCACGTGCGTGCCAGCTTCAACCTCGCATGCTCCCAGCCGGATGTCAACGCGGGGTATACTGACGCTATGCTGCTAGGAATCCTGGGGGCGGTCATCATCGCCCTGCTCATCTACGTCGGTCTTGCCGCCATGCGCGATCCCGAGGCGGGCCTCGGCGAAAACGCCGCATTGCCGGCCCTCATCCTCCCGCGCGCGCGCCTGCTGGACCCCCTGCAGGCGGAGGTCTTCCGGGTGCTGGAGGCCCCCTTGCGGGAGCACGGCCTGGTCCTTTTCCCCAAGGTGCGCATGGAGACGGCCTTCGCGCCGGGTCGCCTGGCCCACACCGGGTGGCACCGCATGAAGAACATGCCGGTCGACTTTTTGGTCGTGCGGCGTGAGACGTTCGAGCCGGTGGGGCTTCTGCTCCTGGAGGGCGCAGGGCCGGCGCACTACCTCGAAGAGGAGAACCGGCAAATGAAAGAGAGCGCGATTGCCGAATCCGGAATCCCGCTCTTGAAGCTGTCTTTGGACCCCGACAAGCCCCTCGGCGAGTCCGCCGAGGATCTGCTTGACTGGGTTTTTCAGGTCCTGGTCCAAGCGCCGACGCCCGCTCGATCGTAGATCCCCCCCAGGGCCGCCGAGGCGGCCCGCGGGAAGCGGTCGGTTAGGCGCCGGGGGTTACTCCGAGGGCAGCAACACCCACGTCGACTTGTTGTAGTCGAAGAACACCATGGAACGACGGAGCTTCTTGCCGAACTGATCGTAGGGCAGGTAGGGCTCGGCATCCTTGATGTCGTTTTCCTGGGTGGTCGTGCCGACGCAGTACTTCTGGCCATTCACCTCGAAGATGGTCATGACCATGGTACGCTTGCCGTTTTCCACGTACCAGAGCTTGTTGTCGGCGACCTCGTAATGGGCGCTGGGGTTCTGGACGCGGATCTCCGCGGTCCAGGCCTCGGCCAACCCATCGTCCCACGAGAACACGTCATGACCGCAGTAGCGGTCTTCACCCAAAAGCTTGGTCACGACGAAAACGCGGGCTTGCCCCTCGGCGTCGGTCTCCTTGACCAACATGCCAGGTTGGAGCTCTTGGCGATTCAAGTTCAAATAGCCTCCTTATGCGATTGAGAAATGAAACATTGGCTATGGGACTCCATTCTATCAAGTTCCGGGTGCGTCACAATCGGAAGGACCACGAACAATTTGAGGCAGATCGACTATGTCTTGGCCAGCGTTTGGGCGTTTTCATGTCGATAGAATGGCTTCACAACTCTATTATAGACCCTTTTGGCTGCAAACTTGCGAGCCCTACCCCGCCTGGACGGGAACTTGCGGAACCAAGCGCCATCCGGGTACTCTAATAGCCCCCACTTCCGCCGGAAAGGATCTTGCCATGGCCCGTCCCCACGCTGCTGTGATCCCCTCGACCCCGCTGGATGCCGTGACCGTGCAGGCCGACTATGAGCGTCTGGCCGCCGAGCTCGCTCACCTCGAGGGTCTCGCCCCGTGGGAGGCCTTCCTCGGACGGTGGAACCGGCTCAAGGAGAAAATCTCCGGTGAGCGGGCCCGGCGCGACTTTCGGGAGGCCCAGGACACCCGCAGCCAGGAGGCCGAAGAGGCCAACCGGCAGATGCGCGAGGAGATCCTGCCGCTCGCTGAGGCCTTCGACGCCCGGATCCGCACGACGCTGCTGGGTGCTCCCGAGCGTGCGGCTCTCGAGGAGCGCTACGGCAACCTCTTGTTCGCGGTCTTCGCCAACGAGCAGGCCGCCTTCGCCGAGCCCAACATCCCCCTCAACGTGGAAGCAGGAGAGCTGACGACCCGGTTCGAGCGCATCCTGGGCGGCGCGGCCATCCCGGTGGACGGCGAGACCCTGACCTTGACCCGCACCAACGCCCTCCTGTGCCATCCCGACGAGCCCAAGCGCAAGGCGGCGTGGGAGAGCCAGGCGCAGTGGCTCACCGACCGCTCCGACGAGATCCACGGCATCTACACGGGCCTGGTGGGCCTGCGCCAGCGGATGGCCGAGAACCTCGGCGAGCACAACTTCGTGCCGGTGGGATACCGCCGCATGAACCGCCTGGACTACGGTCCGAAGGACGTGGAGACCTTCCGCGCGTCCATCAAGCGTCACATCGTCCCCCTGGTCGCCCGGCTGCGCGAGAAGCAGGCCGAATGGCTCGGCGTCGACACCATCCAGCCCTGGAACATGGGCTACTTCCCCGGCTTCTCGCTGGAGCCCGGCGTGGCGCCCATCGAGGAGCAGTGGAGCCGCGCGCAGGCCCTCTTCGATCGCCTGCATCCCAAGCTCGGCGCGCACTACCGGCGCATGGTCGAGGCGGGGCTCATCGACCTCGAGAACCGCCCCGGCAAGCGTCCGGGCGCCTTCTGCACCTCCTTCGACGACGAGCACCAGGTCGCCATCTTCTGCAACAGCACGGGCGACGCCGAGGACGTGAGCACGTTGACCCATGAGATGGGCCACGCCTTCCAGGGCTGGGAGAGCCAGTGGATCGAGTCCCTCGAGCTGCGCTGGCCGACGCTCGAGGCCTGCGAGGTCCACTCGATGGGCATGGAGTTCCTCGCCCTGCACGAGCTGGATACCTTCTTCTCGCCCGAGGACGCCCGGAAGTTCCGCAAGCTCAAGCTGATCGACACCGTCACCATCTTGCCCTATATCGCGGTGGTGGACGCCTTCCAGCACTGGGTCTACGAGCACCCGGAGCATACGCCCGCCGAGCGCGACGCCACCTGGGGCCGCCTCTGGGACGAGTTCATGCCCGGGGTGGACTTCACGGGCTACGAGGCCTTCAAGGCGGTGCGCTGGAAGCGCCAGATCCACATCTTCAGCGATCCCTTCTACTACATCGACTATGCGATCGCCGAGTCCGGCGCCCTGCAACTCTGGCTGATGGCCGAGCAGGATCGAAAGCAGGCCATGGAGACCTATCTGAAGCTTTGCCACATCGGCGGCTCGGAGTCCCTGCTCTCTATCTTCCGGTCGGCGAATCTGGTCTCGCCCTTCGACCCCGAGGTCTTCACGCCCGCGGTCGAGGCCATCAAGCGGGAGCTGGAGCTCTAGGCATGACCCCGTCCCCTTCGCTCGAACCGACCCAGGAAGGCCTGGACTGGCTGGGCAAGACGACGCTCGACAAGTTGCCGGGCGAAGTCCAGCGCCGCCTGGAAGGAGCGTTCCAGCGGGGCGTCGAGGAGGGGTATCGCCGCGGCTACGAGGCGGGCGGCCTGGGCGTGGAGCAACGGATCCGCGAGGAGGCCGAGGAGCGGATCGCGGACATCCTGGCCCGCCAGGCGGACGTGGAGGCCATGGGCTATCGCCGTGGCTACGACGCGGCGCGCGCCGAGGTCGAGGAGCGCCTGCAGCGGGAGGCCGCCGAGCATGTCCGCCAGGCCGAGGCCCGCGGCTACCGCAGCGGCCAGGAGGAGGCCGAGGCGCGCCTGCGCGGCGAGGTCGAGCGTGAGCGCCAGGCCTGGCTCGACGTGAAGGCCGAGCAGGAGCGCATGCAGGCCGACGCCAACCTCAAGGAGGCCGAGGAGCGCATGCGCGCCTTCGAGCGGATGATGCGGGATCGCGAGAAGTCCCTCGAGCAGCGCCTGCGCGCGGAGATCGAGGCCGAGCGGAGCGGCCAGCCGTCCGCCGCCTCCAGCCCGACCGCCCTCGAGGAGGCCTATCAGCGCGGGCTGCGGGAGGCCTCGGTCGTGAAGGCCGCCACGGACAACAGCAGGCTCGACGCGG
>DATNQJ010000428.1:0-2990 GCA_036704085.1 Stenomitos sp. | reverse complement strand
GCCTCTCCTGACCGCCGTCCTTTTCGCCTGCACCCTCGGCCTGGTTGCGCCCGCCTTGGCCGCTCCGGCAGCCGATCCCCAGGTGACGGAGCTGCGCTTCGAACCGAAGGATAACGCCCTTTACCTGCCCTTCGAGGGCAGCCGGCCCCCCATCGCCACGATCTCCACGTCGGGCAAGAGCCTGGTCATCGACGTGCCGCGCGCTGGCTTCGCCTTTGCCGAGTGGTACGACAAGATCGAGCGCTCGCCCCTGGTGCGCGGGCTGGTCGCGGCCTACGACCCCGAGATCAAGGGCGTTCATGTGATCATCGAGGGCCTGGTGCCCCTCACGGCCGAACCGGACCTCTCCTATGCCGGCAAGGGCCTGCGCTTCCTGCTCCTGCCCAAGGATCCGCGCCTGGTCCTCACCATGCCCCGTCCCACCGACGTCATGCAGCGCATCAGCGTGGTGCCCCGGGATAGCGGCGCGCTCCCGACGCCTCTCCCCGCTGCCCGCGGGAGCCAGTGGACGCTGTCCGCCTTGCGCTTCGGGTTCACGACCGGCCCGACCACCGAGCAGTACGCGCCGGAGGCGATCGCAGGTGGCGCCCAGGGCGTGGGCCGATTCCTGGCCCTCTGGGAGCCGACCTACGGCGAGTACAGCGTGCCCTTGCGCCTCGGCCGCGGCGCCTACCACTACGAGGACCCGGACTACGCCGGGGTGGACCACCTTCGTGCCGAGACGAGCATGGACCTCTCGGTCGCCCGGAACTACGCCCTGGGGCCCGTCCGCGCGAGCTCGGGCCTCGGCTACCAGGCGACGCTCACCCAGGTCCAGAGCAGCGCGAAGGTCGTCACTCCGACCTTCTTCTTCGCAGGCTACCAGGTCATGCATGGGCCGAGCCTGCGCCAGACCTTCGCGGGATCGCTCTGGGGGCCCCTGGGCCTCGGGGTCGAGCTCGGCTGGACGCCCTACGTGTTCGCGAACGTGGAGGGCGGCACGACCATGCCTTGGCTGACCACCATGCGGGTGGAGCCAAAGCTTTATCTCTTCCCGGACGAACGGGTCTCCCTGGGCTACTTCTATGAACGGACCGTCGGCGCGTCCTTCAACCGGGAGTCCAGCGGGGTCGCCCTCGGGATGAGCTTCTCGGGCTTCTAGGAGGGACCTGTCCCATGGTGTTCACATTAGCGGCAGCAACCACCCTCGCGTTGGCGAGCGGAACACCGGCTCCGTCCTACGAGACGGCGCCCACCCCCTCGGTGCCCCAGCAGCAAACCATCGAGTGGCCGCAGTACGTCCCCGTCGCCGCCTCGCTGTTCGTCCCGGGCTCGGGGCAGCTGATCCAGGGCGAATGGCTCAAGGGGCTCGCACACCTGGGCTTCGGTGCCGCCTGCCTCGCCGCCACCCAGTTTGGCGCCAACCAGTCCGACGGAACCCTCCGGCTGGTCGGCGGCATCGGCCTGGTCGGCATCGGCCTGTGGAGCCCCTGGGACGCCTACCAGCGAGTGGCCCCCCAGCACGAAGGCGCCACGCCATGACCCGTCGCACCCTCTTGCGCCTCTCGCTGGGCCTCGCGGTCGTCGGCCCGCTGGCCGGCTGCAGCGTCTATGGCTTCACGAGCGCCCTCGGGAGCCTCGGCGGCCAGGCGGAGGTCAGCGACGTGGCGACCTCCCGGCTCTTCAACGTCGAGGGACAGATCCGGCTACCTCTGGGCCTGACCACCGGCCGCGCCTTGCAAGACCTGCCGGCCCTCACGACGGTATCCCCCCTGATGGCGGTGGCTCCGACGGCCGGCGTGCACGTCTACGGCACGGCCGCCGTGCGCGAGACCCAGAGCATCGGCTTTGCGTCTGGCACCGTGCACGAGGCCGAGATCCAGTTCGTGGACGTGGTCACGGGCGAGGTCGCGGCGACGGCCTCCACGACCGTGGAGGGCAAGTACGCCGCCCGGCTCAGCTTCACGGGCACCACGCACCCCTTCGTGGCCCAGACCATCCTGCGCAACCAGTTCAACCAGGTCGTGGGCTTCCTCGCGGCTCCCTTGGGGGTCGACGTCTCGACGGTCGCGGGGAAGAAGGCCCTGGTGGACCTGAGCCCGGCGAGCACCATGGTCGCCTTCTCGAGCGTGCTGTTGACCGAGGCCTACCCCGGCTTCGACATGCGCAAGGGGTTCGTGGGCATCCGGAGCAAGCGGCTGGCCGCCATGGTCTCCGAGATCTCGCCCCAGCGCCTCCAGAAGGCCGTGACCCTGCTCGACCAGAGCCGGACCCTCAGCCAGGGGACCTCCTTCGACTCGCTCTTGAGCGACACGGCCACCGCATCGGCCGTCTTGACGTTCCAGGTCAAGACCCTCGCCATGCAGGCGCTCGCCACCGACAGCCTCACGGTCGAGGCCCCCGGGCTCAACGCCGCCCTGCTCGGCCAGATGGTCGATCGCATCGCCGCGGTGACCACGCCTCCCGCCGTGGACTCGGCACAGGGGTTCTTCCAGGCGATCGCCCAGCAGGTCGACCTGCCCCAGGCCAAGAGCGACGGGGAGCAACTCGCCACCACGCTCCCTGAGTTGCCGCCCCTGCCAACGCCCACCCCGGCGGACGGGATGAACGTCACGTTCGAATAGCCCCCGCAAAAATCTTCATCTGCACGGAGCTTCGAAACGACCAAGCATGGGTAAGGATTGCTTGGATCCGTGTAGATTAGAAGAGGTTAACGCCATGCGCCTGACGCGTGCCTGGTCCGTCCTGTCGCTCGCCGCCGCCCTGGTTGCCATGGCGGGCTGCGTCCAGCCTTTCATTGGGCCGACGTCTCCCACCACTCGCCCGGGCAAGGTGACGCTCTTCGAACGCCCCGACGGTCTTGGCCAGATTGCCCTCCAGGTGATCGACCAGCGTGCCGGCTACGGCACCCAGGCCCTCAGCCAGGCCGACAACTGGGACCAGGTCCTCCTCCGCCTGTCGTCCGGCAAGCTCCGCGCTCCGCGCGAGGCGACCCTGGCCTTCGGGGATCC
>DATNQJ010000427.1:0-3666 GCA_036704085.1 Stenomitos sp. | reverse complement strand
GAGGCCGTGCTGGATGATCTCGGCCTTGGTCCAGTGCAAGAGCGGGGTCTCGATGTGGATGGGGTGGCCCTCGACGCCTGCCTTGGTGCCGAGGCGCACCGCCTCCTGGTAGGCCGCGATGAACTCGGGCCGGCAGTCGGGATAGCCCGAGTAGTCCAGGGCGTTCACGCCGATGAAGATGGCCTCGGCCCCCTTGGCCTCGGCGTACGACACCCCGAAGCTCAAGAAGAGGATGTTGCGGCCCGGCACGTAGGTGACGGGGATGCTCTCCTCCATCTCGGAGGTCTCGCGGCCGGTCGGCACCGACAGATCGGTCTGGGTCAGAGCCGAGCCGCCCCAGCGCGTGAGGTCGAACTTCATGACGATGTGCTCGGCGGCTCCCACCGCCTGGGCCACCGCGCGCGCCGAGTCGAGCTCGCGCACCAGGCGCTGACCGTAGTCGAAGGAGAGGGCGTAGATCTCGTAGCCTTGGGCCTTGGCGAGGTACGCGCAGGTGGTGCTATCGAGCCCCCCCGAGAGCAGGACGACGGCTTTCTTCGACATCTAGATACCTCGCTTGTCACCCCACAAGAGGCGATGGAACTGCGGCAAAAAGCGCCAGTGGTAGGCGCGCCACGCGGGATCGGGCAAGAGCTGCTCCTCGATCGTGCGGCGCATGCCCTCCAGGTACTCTCCGGCGCCTTGCGTCGGACTGCCCACCGGCTGGAGGATGACCGGGATTGCACGCTCGGAGACCTCGGGGAGCTCTCCGAGCAGGTCCTTGACCGCTGCCAGGTCCTCGGGGCCGCCGACCACGAACTTGAGCTGCAGCTTGTGGCCGTAGTGGGCGACGAACTCGCCGAGCACCCGCTTGTTGGGCTTGTGGCCGCTGGAGCCCAGCTTGGGGCTGATGCTCCAGAGGTTGACCCGGTCGTAGGGCTTGAAGATGGTGCCGTTGGTCTCGATGGTCACGTGGCGATCGCCCATCAGGCCAAGCAAGGGCTCCAGGTCCTGAAGCATGGGCTCGCCGCCCGTGAGCACGACGTCCGGGGCCTGCACCTCGCGCATGATGGCCTCGGGGGACATGGGCATGCCCTCGACCCGTTCGCCGTCCTTCCACGAGTAGGTGGTGTCGCACCAGGCGCAGTGCAAATTGCAGCGCAAGAGGCGCACGAAGGTGCTGGGCACGCCGAGGCGGGTGCCCTCGCCCTGGATCGAGGTGAAGATCTCGCAGACCTCGAGGGTCACGGGCTTCGCTGCCACGGCCATCCTACGCCTCCTCGAAGCGGCACCAGGAGTTGGGCCCCTCGTGCACGGTGACGGCCGCGACCTCCGGCACGCGCTCCTTGAAGACCTGGAAGAAGTGCCGGGAAAGGCCCTCCGCCGTGGTCTGGATGCCGGGCAGCGTCTCGTTGAGGTAGGTGTGGTCCGGCAGGAGCGCTTCGAGCTCCTTGAGGTGGTTGAAGTCGATCAGGATGCCGAGGGCGTCCAGGTCGGTGCCCTTGACCTCGACGTCGACGAAGTAGGTGTGGCCATGCAGGCGATCGCACTTGCCGGGATGGCCCTCGATGCGATGCGCGGCCTCGAATTTCAAGCGTTTCGTGAGCCTGTACATGCCCTCATTTTATCACGATCTGCACCGCTCCCGCCCCACCGCGGAGCCGCAAAAAGGCCCTTCTCTGCCGAGAGAAGGGCCCGAAGAGCGACAGGAAGGGGCTTTACGTGCTAGTAGCCGACCGCGAGGCCTCCCTTGCGGGGATCCGCCCAGCCCTCGAAGGAGCCGTCCGGCTTGCGGACGATGGCCTGAGCATCCCCGAGGTAGCGCTCATGCAGGGGATGTCCCATCCCCTCCAGGGCCTTGAGGGTGGCCGCGTCGAAGCCGGCGGGCTCCACGTCGATGCTCTGGGGCAGGCCCTGGTGGTGGAAGCGGGGCGCGACCACGGCCTGACGCACGTTCATGCCGAAGTCGAAGTAGTTCATGAGGACCTGCAGGGTCGTGGTCGGGATGGTGGATCCCCCCGGCGATCCGACGGCCATGCGGAAGTTGCCCCGGGCGTCCAGCACCAGCGTGGGCGACATGGAGCTCAGCATGCGCTTCTTGGGGGCGATGGCGTTCTTCTCGCCCTGCACCAGGCCGAACAGGTTGGGCGCGCCGGGCTTGGAGGTGAAGTCATCCATCTCGTTGTTGAGCAGCACCCCCGTGCCGGGCACCACGATGCAGCTGCCGTAGGCGCCGTTGAGGGTGTAGGTGTTGCTCACGACGTTGCCCTTGGAGTCCACGACCAGGAAGTGGGTCGTCTCTTCATGCTCCTGGAGGCCCGGCTTGGTCGAGTACTCGGGGGTGGCCTTGGCAGGATCCACCGTGGCGCGGCGCTCCTTCAGGTAGGTGGAGTCGAGCATGCGCTTCAGGGGGACCGCGATGAAGTCCGGATCGCCCATGTAGGCGTTGCGGTCCGCAAAGGCGCGGCGCTCAGCCTCTGCGATGAGATGGATGTGAGCGGGGCTATGCCAGCCCAGCTTCTGGACGTCGTCCTGCTCCACCATCTTGAGGATGGAGGCCAACAGGAAGCCGCCCGAGCTCGGAGGGGGCATGCTCACGACCTTGAGACCCTTGTAGCCAAAGGAGATGGGCTCGCGCCACTTCGGGCGGTAGGCCGCGAGGTCGGCGGCGGTCATGAGGCCGCCGTTGTCCTGCATGTCCTCCTCGAAGGCCTCGGCGACGGGCCCCTGGTAGAAGCCCTCGGGACCACGGCTCGCGACGAGGCGCAGGGTGCGAGCCAGATCGGGCTGATAGAGGCGATCGCCCACCTTGAGAGGCTGCCCGTCCTTGAGGAAGATGCGGGCGGCCTCGTCGTTGCGGCGCAGATCCGCCTGGTACTTCTCGAGCGACGCCGCAAGGCCCTTGTCGACCACGAAGCCCTCGTTGGCGAGCTTTATGGCAGGAGCGAGGAGCTCGGGCCAGGCCAGCCGGCCGAACTTGCGATGCACCTCGTACATGCCCCAGACCGTGCCCGGGGTGCCGGCGCCCAGGCGCGTGACGAGGCTCTTGTCGGTCACCTCGCCGTTCGGCGCGAGGAACATGTCGCGGGTGGCCCTGGCCGGAGCCGTCTCGCGGTAGTCGAGGGCGTAGGTCTTGCCCTCCTGGTCGCGCATGACCATGAAGCCGCCCCCGCCCACGTTGCCCGCCTCGGGCCAGGTCACGGCCATGGTGAAGGCGACGGCGACCGCCGCGTCGATGGCATTGCCGCCCCGCTTGAGGATGTCGACGCCCACGCGGCTCGCGATCGGCGAGACGCAGGAGACCATGCCGTGCTTGGCCTTCACGGGCGGGCCCTCCGCAGGGAAGGCCCACTGGGCGGGAACCGGCGCCGCCGTGGCCACGGCAGACACGAGGAACAAGGCCGAGAGAGCGAGCGAAACGACGACCGACTTGCGGAACACGCGGACGACTCCTTCACGAATCAAGCGGGCACGCCCTCATCGTACTCGGTCTTTCCAAATCCCACAAAACTTGGTAGCTTGATATGTAAACGACGAATCGTTATTGATTGATTAATCAAAGGAGGCCCCGTGAGACTGAGCCATCCGCTGATCCCATGTGCCCTCGCCGCCCTGTGCCTCGGGGCGTGCGGACCCGCCCCGAGCGATCGCCCCCTGGCGAGCAGCAATGGGCAGACCTTTCGCCCA
>DATNQJ010000426.1:0-3154 GCA_036704085.1 Stenomitos sp. | reverse complement strand
ACGTTGACCCCGAGGCTGCGGGCGCGCTCGGGACCGAGCTGCATGACGTTGAGGTGGCGCACCTGCGAGAGAATGAGGAGGAGGCCCACCCCGAGGTAGGGCAGCATCTGGTAGAGCTCGGCCCAACCGCGCCCCGAGAATCCGCCGAGCATCCAGAAGTAGAGGGTCGTCACCGACTCGGCATGCCAGTAGGTCAAGAGGCTCAGGATGGCCGAGAAGAAGGCGCCCACCGCCATGCCGACCAGCAGGACCCGCTCGATTGAGAAGGTGCGGTGGCGCCCCGCGAGGGTGTAGACGAAGGCCACCGCCCCGAGCGAGCCCAAAAAGGCGAAGGCGGGCACGAGGTTCGAGCCGCCGGGCAGGCGGTCCCCGAAGAAGATGGCGATCGCCGCCCCGAGCGCCCCTCCCGAGGAGACGCCGATCAAGTAGGAGTCGGCGAGCGGGTTACGTAGCAAGGCCTGCCAGGTGGCCCCCGACGAGGCGAGGCCCAGCCCCGCCACCATGGCCAGGAGGACCCGCGGCAACCGCACGTCGTAAAGGATCGTTCCCCAGCTCGTCTCGCGCCCCCGCATGGTGATAAAATCGATCCACCCAAGCGTCGGGACATCAACCGCCCCCCAGCGCACTCCCAAGGCGGCCATTCCCAGGAGGATCGCCAGGAGAATCAGGGCCAGCGCTCCCCACGGGAGGCGGCCCGAGCGAGCGGGCGAGGCGTCGAGCGAAGAGGGAACCGGCATGGCCAAAGACACCAACAACGGCCGGCTTGCGCTGGCCAAAGAGGGCGAAAACCTTGCAGCGCGCTTCCTTGAGCGCTTAGGCTACGCGATTGTAGCACGCAATGCTCGCACCCGGTGGGGGGAGGTCGACCTGGTCGCCAAGGACGGCGCCACCTGGGTCTTCGTCGAGGTCAAGACCCGGCGCAGCGAGCGCTACGGCCTCGGGGCCGAGGCCGTCACCTTCTACAAGCAGCGCCACATCATCCGCATGGCGCAGATCCTGCTCTCCCGGTACCAGGCGCTCGATGACGCCGTCCGATTCGACGTGGTGGAGGTGACCCTCCGTCGGACAGGCGATCCGGCCGTGCGTCACCTTCCGAACGCCTTTGGAGAGTGAGGCCGCGTGAAACCCGATCGTCTGGGTAAAATACCGAGGTCGAATGTTCGAAAGGGAGCGCCATGAAGAAGTTCGCACGGACCCTCTTTGCCCTCGCCCTCGTCGCCACCGCCCTGCCGGCCCAGGCCTACGCGCCGCCCGTCCTCAAGGTCGGCTTCACCCCCTGGGAAAACCCCAACGACATGGCCAAGACGGCCGCGCCGATGGTCGACATCCTCACCAAGGCGACGGGCATGAAGGTGCAGCCCTTCCTGTCGACCGACTATTCCGGCGTCATCAGCGCCATGCAGGTGGGCAAGGTCGACGTGGCCTTCTTCCCCCCGGCGGCCTACGTGATGGCCGAACGCCGGGCCAATGCCCAGGTGCTGCTCAAGAGCGAGTTCAACGGCAAGGCCCAGTACTACGGCGCCATCATCACGCGCCAGGACACCGGCATCAAGACGCTGAAGGATCTCAAGGGCCACACCTTCGCCTTCGTCGATCCCACCTCGGCCTCGGGCGCCATCTACCCCAAGGCCATGCTGATGGACGCGGGCGTCAACCCGGAGCGCGACTTCAGCCGGATGCTCTACGCCAACGGCCATGACGCGGTCGTGCTCGCGGTGGTCAAGGGCAAGGTCGACGCGGGGGCCGTCTACTGCAACGACACCCAGGGCAAGCAGAGCGCCTGGAATACCATGCTCAAGGATCCCAAGGAGCGTGCCCAGATCCGGATGCTCGCCGTCTCGAAGCCGATTCCGGCCGACAACCTGGCCGTGCGCAAGGATCTCGATCCCGCCATCGTCGCCAAGATCAAGAAGGCCTTCCTCGACATGTCGGCCACCCCGGAAGGACGGGCCAAGATCCGCGCGATGTACCACGTGGACGGCTTCCTGCCGGCTAAATCGAGCGACTACGAGTCCATGCGCGAAGCCCTGCGCAAGGTCAACGTCAAGCTTTAAGTCACCGCTAGCAGAACTTAAGCTACCCTTTACCGGATAGCCACCCGCCCCTCCTATAAGCCTAGTAGCCACAAAGGAGGACCATCATGCGGGTTGCACGCTATCTGTCGTTGCTCTTGATCGGAGGCATGCTCGCCGTCGCCGGGTGCGGTGGAACGGCCACCCTGGTCGATCCAACCGCCAACGACCAGGCCAAGCAGCTCAAGACGGCCACTCCGACCCCGGTGATCGTGATGCCTACCCCGACCCCGACGCCGACGCCGGTGGTCAACGCCCAGCTCATCGTGACGGTCAAGGACGTGGACAAGGCCACCCTGGGCCTCGGCAAGCTCAAGGCGACCCTCGAGATCAAAAATCCCTCGACCATCCTCCTGACGGGCACCCTCAAGATCACCTTCACGAAGAAGGGTCAGCCCACCGAGGACGTCCAGACCAAGACCGTCTCGGTGCCCCCCCTGCAGACTCAGACCCTGAACGTCACCTCCTCGAACTGGTTCGAGGACAACGTCCAGGCCGTGATCGACCAGGCCAACGGCGGCTACGACCCGCACGGGATCCCGAGCCAGACCGGCGGATCCTACTAAGCGATCGCTTCGGCGGCCGGCCTCCGGGCCGGCCGCTCTTTTTGCGCCCTCGTTACCGGAACCAGCGGGAGAGGACGTTGAGGATGAGGGTCAAGAGCAGGCTCAGGAGGACCGACGTGGCCAGGGGAACGTAGACCTTCCAGTGGGCGCCTCCGAAGGTGACGTCGCCGGGCAGGCGCCCGAGCCCCAACTTCCCGAACAGCATCAGGGCTCCGCCCGCCGCGGCCAGTGCGAGCCCCGCCCACAGGATCAACTTGCCCAGAGCCTCCAGGTTCATGGCGCCTCCTCGTGCATCGTCCCATGGTAGCGCATCAAGATTGGTCACGGGGCGCGCAAACAGCCGAACGATCAGGTACAATTGGGACAGCGGGCGCCTTGCGCCTAATGCCCACCCTCACCACAGGAGGACCCATGAAGTTCTTTCTCGATACCGCCAATTTGGACGAGATCCGCGAGGCCGCCAGCTGGGGCCAGATCGATGGGGTGACCACCAACCCGAGCCTCATCGCCAAGGAA
>DATNQJ010000425.1:0-4663 GCA_036704085.1 Stenomitos sp. | reverse complement strand
GATCCTCACCTATCCGGCCGAGGAGATCATGGAGCTGATGCGGACCCGGGCCCGGGTCCAGGGCACCCTGTACCCCGCCGGTTACAACGATCAGGACGAGGAGTCCGCCTTCGAGGCGCAGGCGAAGAAAGGAGCCAACGCATGATGACGCTTTACCAGTTCGAGAGCTGCCCCTACTGCAAGATGGTGCGGGAGAAGCTCAGCGAGCTGCGGATTACCTACATCAACGTGAACGTTCCGCGCGATCGCAGCCAACGACAGGAGGTCCTCCAGGTCTCGGGGCAGGCCTCGGTCCCGGTCCTGGTGGACGGCGACACCGTCCTCGACGACGAGGAGAAGATCCTGCCCTACCTCCAGGAGAAGTACGGCACCGCCAAGGTTTAGGAATCGTGCCCCTCGCCGGAATCGGCGAGGGGCGCTATCATGGGGTGCTCCCCTTTTAGATGCGAGGCCCCCATGGCGCAGTGCAAGGAATGTACCTACGAGATCCCGGCCGGCTCGCCCGTCTGCACGACGTGCGGCGCGCCGGCCCCGACCAGCGCCGCCGGCGCCCCTGTCGCCAAGACTGAAAAGGCGTCCAAGGGCGTGGACGAGTGGCTCCTGCGCGGGGTCCTCGGCTTCCTGGCCGCAATCGTGGTGGCGGCCGCCGGGTTCACGCTCTGGTCCCTGGTCTCGCAGGTCGCCAGGGGCGGCTAGACGGCGGCTTCCTCGAACCGGCGGATGCCCGGGTTGAGGACCCCGACCAGGGCGACCATGACCATGCACGCCAGGCCGCCCAGCATGACGGCCGGCCCCGCGCCCATGAACTGCGCGACCACGCCCGCCTCGAACTCCCCGAGCTGCGTGCCCGACACCGCGAAGAAGTAGTTCACCCCGCCGATCCGGCCCCGCATCTCGTCGGGTGTCAGGAGCTGACGAATGCTCTGGCGCATGGTCATGCTGAGGGTGTCCGCCACCCCGGTCGTCGCGAGCATCAGCCACGACAGCCAGAGCTGACGCGAGACGCCGAACACCGCCGTGGCGAGGCCGTAGACCATGATGGTCATGAGCACCACGCGTCCCGGATGCCGGGGCCGCCGGACCATGGTCAATCCCGCCGCGCCCACGATGGCACCGAGGGCGGGCGCCGAGGAGAGCAGCCCCAGCCCCTGGGGACCCACCTGGAGGATGTCCTTGGCGAACACCGGCAGCAGGAGCAAGGACGCCCCGAAGAGCATGGCGAAGAAGTCCAGGAGCATCAGCGCGAGGATCACGCTCTCGCGCCGCAGGAAGCCGAAGCCCTCCTTCAGGCGCTGAAGGGTGGCCGCCGGCGTCTTGTCCTCGGCCGAGAGCTCCGGAAGCGTCTGGGCGGGGCTCACCAGCGACAGCGCGATGATGACGGCCAGGAACGAGGCCGCATCCACCAGGTAAGCCGTCCCGACCCCCTGCCAGCCGATGATGAGGCCGCCGAGCGCCGGCCCCAGGACCCCCGCCACGCTCCACGAGAGGTTGTTCAGGGTGATGGCGTTGGTCATCATGCCGCGCGGCACCAAAGAGGGGATCACGGCCGAGTGGGTCGGCCCGTCGATGCTCGAGGCCGTGGCCGTGCAGAGGATGATGACGTAGAGCATCCAGATCTGGGCGTGGCCGCTGAGTGCCAGGCCCGCGAGGATCAAGGAGAAGGTCATCAGCACCGTCTGGGTCATCAAGAGGAGCTTGCGGCGGTCCATGCTGTCGGCGAGCACGCCTCCGAAGATGGAGAAGAGGAGCACGGGCCCCGCCTTGATGAGGCCGATGAGGCCCAGGCTCAGGGGCTGGTGGGTCAAGAGGTAGACCTGCCATGCGAGGGCGACGGTGGTCATCTCGCCGCCCAGCTTCGAGAGGGTGTTGCCGATCCAGTAGAGGCGGAAGTCCCGGACCTGGAGGGACTGGAAGGCGTCGGGGTTGATCAGTCGAATCATCTGCTTGCCTGGTATGCTCTAGGGGGGCGCAGCCGGCGCCCCTAGAAACTAGAGTACGCGATGATGGGCATCTTGTGGGCGCTGGTGGCGTCCGTTTCCTGGGGCACCGCCGACTTTTTCGCCAAGCTGAGCTCCGATCGGCTCGGGGCGAGCGTCACCCTGCTCTGGGTCCAGGGGTTGAGCGTCCTGTTCCTTGGCCTCCTGGTCCTCGTGACGGGCGCCTGGCATGCGGCTGCCTGGGGGGCCTGGGCCGGGGCGATCGCCCTCGGCGTCACCAACACGATCGCCGTCCTCTTCCTGTACCGCTCCTTCGAGGTGGGCACCCTGTCTTTGGTCTCGCCCATCGCCTCGAGCTTCCCGGCGGTCAGCCTCCTGCTCTCCCTGCTGCTGCTCCATGCCTCCTGGACGCCCATGAAGGCCGCGGGCATCGTCGTGATCATGGGCGGCACCCTGCTCGCGTCCTTGGTCACCACGGATGCGCCGGTGGCCCAACACGAACGCCCCATGGCCAACGGGGTACCGGAGGCGCTGGTGGCGAGCGTGGGCATGGGCGTCACCATGTTCGGCCTGGTGTACGTGAGTGGGCTCGGCAGCCTGACGGCGACCTGGATCCTGCGCGTCACGGCGACGGTCCTGCTGGTGGTCGGGCTGGGGCTCAGGCGGCGGATCGCGATGCCCCCCCGGGACCTCTGGCCCGTCGTGCTCGCGACCTCGGGCTTCGACACGCTGGCGTTTGTCGCCTACAACCAGTCTCTGGTCGGCGGGGAGGTGGGGTTGGCCGCGCCCATCTCGGGCAGCTTCGCGATTCCCACCCTGATCCTGGCGCGGGTATTCCTCAAGGAGCACCTGAAGCCCCACCAGTGGCTCGGCATCGTCGCGGTGCTCGCGGGGATCGTGCTCGTCTCCCTGCCTCAGGGCTGAGCGCGCAGGTGCTCCATTTCGGGGGCCACCGCTTCGAGGGCCGAGGCCCCCTTTTCGGTCAAGGACAGCCACTTCATGACGAGGACGCCCTTGCGCAGGGTCTCCTCGGTATCCTGGCGCAGGAGGCGGACGTCCTCGCCGAGCAGGATGCTTCCCTTCTCCCGACCCTCGGGGGTCATGCCTCCGAGCTCGTCGGCCAGGTAGGCCGTCAGGTCGTTGACGAGATCCACGTTCGGCTTGTCATCCAGCGTCACGCGGATCGTGAGCTCGTAGGGATGTTTCGGCCGGGGCTTGGATTTGGTGAACCAGTTGCGCATGCGTCCCCCTTGAAGAAAGCAAGGGAACCGGCGGACCGGTTCCCTTGAAACTGAGGCTCGAGGACCGACCTAGTGGTGGGCGTGTCCCTCGAGGTGCGAGATGACGTGGTTGAACTCGTTCTCGTCCTCGATGTTGACCAGGGTGTCGTTCTCCATGCGCATGAGGAGCACTTCGGGCTCGTCTTCCTCGATGTTCTCGGGCTTGGTCAGCAGGGCGTACTGCTTGCCGTGAATGTCCACGACGTCGAGAATCACGAAATCTTCTTCGTTCCCGTCCTCGTCGACCATCGTGATGACGCTCATCTCCTCTTCATGGTCGTGTTCGTGATTGTGTTCGTGCTCAGCCATCGGGTTGAAACTCCTTATTCGGGGAACGTCGAAGCGCTCCTTCGGCGCTTGGAAGCACCTGGGTTGAAGTAGAAGATTATACTACCTTAGAGCCAGCCTAACCTTCAGCCGGAAGATCAAAGCTGTCCTCTCCCACGGAGATCTCGGCTCCCGCGCGCATCCGCTCCCGGTCCGCCGCCGAGAGGGACTCGAAGCAAAGCGAGCAACGGTCCGGCATGGGGCGGACCTCGTCGGCCGTCTCGCCCCAGTGCAGCTTTTCCTGACAGTGGGGACACTGGGCGGTGAAGATGGTGGCGGGCATGGGTGGGGTCCTACAGGACGATGGGGACGCCTCCACAGTACGGCCTCACGCGCGTGTCGACAAGGGCTCAGGGCCTGAGCTGGGTGAAGCAGGGTCTGCAGTAGACGGGCTTTCCGTTGGTGGGCTCGAAGGGCAGGGTGGTGGGCGTCGCGCAGGCGCTGCAGATCGCCGGGTAATCCGGACGCGAGCTGAAGCGGCCCACGCCGCCCGACGACGGGGCCTCCGGGGCCCGTGAGCGCGCAGCGGAAGACTTCTTCTTCCGCTTCTTGTATTTCAAGGCGTACGCCTCGTTCCGCCGAGTCTTCTCGAGCTTGGTCCTGTTCTTGGGCAAAGCGACCTCCTGCTGCGGGGTGGAAGCAACCTGTCACCCAGCCCATCCTAAGCCGACCTCCCCAGAACCCCCTAGTGAGCTTGGGGGGACAACCATCGGCCAAAGCGCCGAATTTCCTTAAGCATTATTACGTCTTACCGTCCTTGCATCACATCAGAAAGCCCCCGGTCTGGACAGCCAGACCGGGGGCCAAACGGGCGAGCACCTAGGAACCGAGGCGATCCTTGAGGGCCCGGCGCAGGAGCGAGCGTTGCTTCCGGACGCTCTCGAGGGCATGTTGCAGCTCCTCGGTGGAGTGGGTCTGCACCAGCTCCGTGAGCTTGATCTTGCTCGAGTGGCGGCTTTCCAGCTTGGCAATCCGCTCGTCGAGACGCGAGAGGCGCTCCATCATGGCCTCGTGCATGCGCTCGCGCTTGTCCTTGAGCTCCTGCAGGATCTCCACCGGGCTGCGGCGGTTGCGACGCTGGGCACTCGTCTTGCCCTTGGTGGTCGTCTGCTTGCCATC
>DATNQJ010000424.1:0-5887 GCA_036704085.1 Stenomitos sp. | reverse complement strand
ACCAGTAGCCCGCCTCGCGTTGTTCCGAAAGCAAGACCGCTGGGCCCTCGGGCCCAGCGGTCTTGCTGTAAGGGGTGGTGCGGCGGGCCTTAGAGGCTCGGGAACACCTTCGTCGGGTCAGCCGTCACGTTGCGGTTGAGCGGGTGGCCCGTCTTGTCGACGGCCCAGAGGAGGTTGTCCTTCCATGCCTTCCAGTCCTTGTCGGCCTGGCTGATGGCTGGGTTGAACCGGCCGTCGTCCAGCTCGATGCCGTAGGCCAGCGTGCCGTAGTTCGAGTACGCCCAGGTGGCGAAGTCCCCGTAGCACTTGTAGATGGTGTTGGCGATGGTGCCCGCCTTGTAGCCCGTGGACTGCGCGAAGTGGTTGCCGATCTCGCGGAAGGCCGCCTCATCCTTGCTGACCGCGTTGGTGTAGCTGGGCGGCCACAGGATCATGCCCGCGTAGTTGTGGAAGTCGATGGCGATGTTGAACTTGACCTTGGCCGCCAGGTCCCGGAGGGCCTGCGACTCGGGTTCCGAGAAGGGCGCGCTGCCGCGGAAGCTGTCCGACTGCGAGTCGCGGTCCCCCTGCGACCAGTGGTCGTCGGCGTTGCGGTTGGTGTCGACGCCGCGGCTGCCGTCGCCGTTGTCGCGGCGGTTCTTGCGCCACATGCTGTCGCCGCCCTCGACCGACACGCGGCCATCCGGGTTCACGATGGGGACGATCCAGATGTCGCGGCTATCGACCAGCTTGGTGATGGAGGTATCCGAGCCGTAGCCGTCGGTCAGCAGGTGGATGAAGCGGCTGGTGAGCTGCACGGGGGGCAACTCGCGCGCATGCTGGCCCGAGGTGATGAGGATCGCGGGCAGCTTGGCCTCCGGCTGGGACGTCAGGCGAATGGCGACGATGGGCCGCCCCTCGACGGACTTTCCGATGGTCTCCAGGTGCGCGATCTTGGCGTGCTGGCTCGCCACGTTCTGCAGATCGGTCATCACGTCCGAGACCGTGCTGTAGCCGCTCGGCATGCCCATGGCGTTGAGCTTCTTGCTGACGGTGTAGCGGACGCCCATGCGCTTGACGGTGGCCTCGGTCTGCGGCGTCAGGGTGGCGTCGACCGTCTTGGCCGTCATGTCGACGTTCTCGAACAGGTCCACGCCGGCCTGCGAGAGGGCCTCGAGCTGGTCCCGATCCCGGAACTGGATCTGGACCTGGGTGCGGTCGGCGATGCCAAGCGCCTGGACCTTGGGGTTGCGGTCGGTGAGCATCCGGTTGTCCATGCCGCACCCTGCGAGGGTCACGAGGGACAACGAGAGGCCGGTGAGCCATACGGCGGGTTTGCGAAGCTTGAGCACGCGCCATCCTTTCCGGGTGTACCGTTAATATCAGGTTAAGCTCATAAGGCGAGCTTAACACAACGGCTGCTTGTGAGCAATGACTGGGAGTCGCCCATGACTCGGTGCTGGCTGCGGACGGGCGCTCTTATTTCGTTGCGCGGATCAGATGGAAGATCTCCAGACCGAGGAGGCGATTCTCGACGAGCGTGAGGCCGGCCTCCTGGACCGTGTCCGCCGTCGCCCGATCGAAGTGCTCGCCGAACAGGGCCGCGGTGGCGGGCGTGACGGCTCTCAGGAGCAGATTCAGGCAGTAGCGGCACGAGCGGGTGTGCTCGAGCATGACGAGCGTGCCACCCGGTTTGAGGACCCTTCGCACCTCCGAGAGGCCCGCGAGGGGATCGCGCACCGCGCAGAATACCAGCGTGCTGACCACCGTGTCAAAACGATCAGACGGGAGATCGAGTCGCTCGACGCCTTCCTGGCGCAGGTCGACCGACAGGCCGAGTCGGTGGGCTTTCTGCCGGGCGTGCTCCAGCATGCCGGAGCTGGGTTCGATGCCCGTGAGCGCTATGGTTGCGGGGTACAGGCCGAGGTTCGCGCCGGTGCCGATCCCGACCTCCAGCACCGTGCCATGGACGTGCCGCATCAGCTCCTGGCGCCAAGGCACGAGGTAGCGCTTTTCGAGGGGGCGAATGAGGGGATCGTAGAGGGCGGCGACCCAGTCGTAGGCCATGACGGAACCCCCTGGCGGCGCGTTAGACGATGGGATCGAGCTTGCGGGTCATGCGGCGGTGGAGGATGCCCGCGTCGAGAAAGACCGGGCCCTCGGCGACAAAGCCGAGCTTTTCATAGAGCGGCATGGCCTCGAGCTGGCTGTCGAGCACCGCCTCGCTGAAGCCCTCGCGCCGCGCGTACTCCATGAGGAGCTTCACGAGCTTGGTGGCGATGCCCTGTCCGCGGTAGTCGGGCAACGTGGCGACGCGGCCGATCTTGACCCGGTCGGCGTCGAGGCTGATCAGGCGGGCCGTGGCGACGGGCGCGTCACCGACCCGCGCGAGGACATGCCAGGCGACGCCGTCGTAGTCGTCGATCTCCTCCTCGAGGGGCACGCCCTGCTCCTGCACGAAGACCGTCTCGCGCACGGAGAGCGCGTCCCGCAGCTGCGGGTCGGTGCCGGGGAAGAGGTCCAGGAGGAGCGGTGCGGCCATCTTACTTCCCGAGCTTCTCTTCGAGTTGCAGGAGGCCCTGGCCGGCGCCCGAGCTCTGCAGGGCATTGGCCAACAGCGCCAGGTTGTTCGTGTAGATCAAGACGCCGACGGCCACCAGCAACAGGCCGCTGATGATCTCGATGGCCCGCATGTGGCGCTTGAGGCGGTTGAAGAGCGAGAAGAAGCCGTTGATGGCGATCGCCGTGCCGAAGAAGGGCACGCCGAGGCCGAGCGAGTAGGCCACCAGCAGGGCCATGCCCTGTCCCAGCGTCTCCTGCTGGCTCGCGTAGGTGAGGATTGCCGCCAGGATGGGCCCGATGCAGGGCGTCCAGCCGAAGGCGAAGGCGAGGCCCACCACCACCGAGCCGAGGAATCCGGCGGGCTTGTTGCCCACCTGGAAGCGCTTCTCCATGTAGAGCGCCTTGATCCGGAAGATCCCCATGGTGTGGAGCCCGAAGAGCACGATGACCACGCCCGCGATCTTGCTCAAGAGCGGCAGCTTCTCGGTCAGGAAGGTGCCGAGCACGGTTGCGGTGGCGCCCAGGGCCACGAATACCAGGGAGAAGCCGAGGATAAAGCCCAGGGAGTTGATGATGACCTTGCGGCGCGTCTCGGCGCTCGCCCCCGTCCGCATCTCGTCGCTCGAGACGCCCGAGATGAAGGACAGGTAGCCCGGTACCAGGGGCAGCACGCAGGGAGAGATGAAGGAGATGAGGCCGGCGAGGAAGGCCGTCGGCAACGAAATCGAAGCGTTCATAGCGATTCAGCGTAACGGAAGCTCGCAGGGGCGTCAAATCGTCCGGACGGCCCGCGCGCCGGGCCGGGCTGGCTAGTTGACCACCAGGGGACGGATGAAGCCCTTGGTGAGGGACTTCCCCTCCGCCATGGCCATCGTGAGCATCTTGATCCAGATCTCGGCGGTGGCCCGCGCGTCGCCCAGGGCCCGGTGGCGCTGCTGGGGCGGGATCCGCACCTGGAAGTGCGCCGTCAGGGCATCCAGGTTGTGCTTGCCGAGCTTGGGCAGGAGCATGCGCGAGATCCGCAGGGTGTCGACGTGGGCATGCGGCAGGGGGGCCTGCATGACCTCCTGGGCCTGGTGATCGAGGAAGCCGCGGTCGAAGGTCGCGTTGTGCGACACCAAGACCGAGTCCTGGCAGAACTCCAGGAACGACGGCAGCACCTGCGCGAAGACGGGCTTGCCGATGACCATGGCGTCGGAGATCCCGTGCACGCGCTGCACGAAGTAGGGGATGAGCCGCTCCGGATCGACCAGGGTGCTGTACTCGTCGGTGATGACGCCGTTCTCGACGACGACCGCGCCGATCTCGACGATGCGATCGCCCTTGACCGGAGACATGCCGGTGGTTTCGAGGTCGACGACGACCCAGCGGGAAGGGATGAATGCCTGCATATCGGCATTGTAACCCAAAAGCAGCCGATCGTGCATGGTAAAATGAGACGCCTGCCCGCTTTCAGACCACCCGAGAGGATTCGCCGCCATGGATGCCTGGCAACTGTTGTCCCAGCAAGCCGCCGAGTGGGGGCTGACCGTCGACGCTCCGACCCTGGACGGATTCCGGCGGCTCTACGATCTCCTCCTGGAGGGCAACAAGCGAGCCAACCTGACGCGCATCACCGATGAGCGCGAGGCCGTCGTCAAGCACTTCCTGGACTCGGTCGCCGTGCTGCGCGGGCTCTCCCCGGAAGAGCGCGATCGCCCCCTGCGCTTCATCGACGTGGGCACCGGTCCGGGCTTTCCCGGGTTGCCGCTCCTGGTCATGCAGCGCCACTGGCAGGGCACCCTGCTCGAAGCCACCCGCAAGAAGGTGGACTTCATGACCGAGGCGATCCAGGCGCTGGGGCTGAACGGGACGGCCCTGCATGGCCGCGCCGAGGAGGCCGGGCAGGATCCGGCCCGCCGCGGAGCCTACGATCTGGTCCTGGCGCGCGCGGTGGCCGAGTTGAACGTCCTCTGCGAGCTGTGCTTGCCGTTCGCCCGACCGGGCGGGACCTTCATCGCGATGAAGGGCGCCAACGTGGACGCGGAGGTCGCGGGCGCCAAGAAGGCCCTCCATGTCCTGGGCGGATCGATCCGGGAGATCGTGCGCTTTTCCCTGCCAGAGGGCTTCGGAGAGCGCGCCTTGGTGGTCATCGAGAAGGTCGGTCCGACGCCCAAGGCCTACCCCCGGAGAACCGGTCAGCCCTCAGCCAAGCCATTATGTTAAACAGTGTCAACAAACTGATAACGGTGATAGATTTCGCTCCCCCAAGGGTATAGAAGCCTCAGAACGCCGTAACCGCTGTAATGGCCGTTTTAACAGGATTGGAGTGTGGGGGATGAAAAACTTTTCGGTCGTACAAGAGCATTTCCGTAAGCTGCGCTGCGCGCATTGTAACGAGGCGTTCACGCCCGAAGGCGTGAAGCTGCTTCGGGAAGAGAAGGATTACTGGGTGGTTCGCGTGCACTGCACCGCGTGCAACCAGCCCGCGGGTGTCGCGATCGTCGGCGTCGAGTACGAGTCGAGCGACGTGACCGCCCCGGCCGAGGCCACCCGCGAGGCGGCCGCCGGCACGACCCGGGTGCGCGGCATCTTCTCGTCGCGCCGCGAGGAAGAGAAGTTCGCCGGCATGCCCCCCATCTCGCAGGACGAGGTGCTCGATGCGCACTCGTTCTTCACGAACCTCGGCAGCGACTGGATGTCGCAGCTTCCCAAGAAGAGCCGCTAACCTACCATTCCAACACACCCCACACTGGCCGCCCGGATTTCCGGGCGGCTTTCTTCATTCTTCGAGCAGGCGCTGGACGCGCAGCACCATGTAGGGGGCCTGGAGCCGCTCTGCTTCCTCGATCGAGGGGGCGAAGGCCGCGATGAGCCGCCGCTCCTGGGGCTCGTCCAGGTCCGATCCGCCGATGTAGGGCAGCAGCTCGATCTGATCCTTGCTGGCGCGCGGGCAGATCACGCGCCGGTGCCGGGCGTCGATCTGCAACTCGGGGACGGACAGGACCACGGACCGGGCCAGATCGTGCAGGGCGACCTGCATGTAGCGGGCTTCCATGACCTCGGTGTCGACGATCAGATCCTCGACCTGACCGACGAGGTCGCCGCGCGCGTCGTAGAGTGGCCAGCCTCGGGCATCGATGCTGCCTTCCGCGACGCGGAAGCCCTCGAGATCCAAGAGCCCTGCAAGTGCCATGACGAGTCCCCTCCCTCAGTCGTCTCAAATGTTATGGATTGTAAAGATAGCTCCGGCTCTTCGCCGGTTGCAACCCTCGCCGGGCGCGAGACGCGGGCGTTTCCGCCGCGTTGGTCGGTGGCGATCGGCCGCGCGCCTGGATAACGCAAACGGCAGGCGCTGAATGCGCCT